>JAHFDQ010000056.1 GCA_023248915.1 Archangiaceae bacterium
CAGGCCCAGGAGCGAGCCCGAAAGCGTCTTCGGCGGTAGGTGACGGGGCGTCTCCCGGGCGCTATTCGGAGTTTTGGCGTATCGCGAGCTACTATTTGGCTACTAAGTAGTCGCAAATTAGTAGATACGGAACGCCCGTGCAGATACCCGAGTCCGCCCCAGCCTTGCCGGACCTCCTTCGATCGCTCGAGGCGCAGCCTGGACGCCTGCTCGAGAAGCTGGCCGAGGGGCTTCGCCCTGAAGTTGGAGGAAGGTACCTGCACTGGGACGAGCTTCGGCGCCGGCGCCCCCCTGACGGCTGGACGGTAAAGGAATGGTGGCTTGCGCTCAGCATCGCGCGCAACGCGGTGATGACTACCCTTTCGCTGCGCGACAAAGACGGGCGTCCCTTTCGATTCGCGCGGTCGGACTCGGTCCAGCGGTTGCTCCATCAGATCGACCGCGACTGCGGCAGCCGTCTGGAGGTCACCGACCCCCAGCTTGCGAACCCGGAGACCCGAGACCGGTACCTGATGCGCTCGCTCATCGAGGAAGCCATCACCTCCAGTCAGCTCGAAGGTGCCTCCACCACCCGGAGAGTGGCGAAGGAGATGCTGTTGACCGGGCGCAAGCCGCGAACCCGCGATGAACGGATGATCGCCAACAACTTCGGCGCCATGGAACTGCTTCGGGGAAACCTGAAGCGGCCTCTTTCGCGCGAGCTGATTCTGGAGGTCCACCAGGTCCTGACCGAAGGCACTCTGGAGCCTGGTGAGCCGGGTCGATTTCGCCGCGCGGACGAGGCCGTCACCGTTCAGGATTCCGGTGACGGGCAGGTCCTCCACCTGCCCCCTCCGGCGCGAGAGCTCCGCGGTCGCATCGAGGCCCTCTGCGCCTTCGCCAATGACGCTTCGGAAGACGCCTTTCTCCACCCGGTCGTTCGCGCCATCGTGCTTCACTTCGCGCTCGCCTACGACCACCCCTTCGTCGACGGCAACGGTCGCACTGCCCGAGCGCTCTTTTACTGGAGCGTCCTTCGGCAGGGTTACTGGCTGGCGGAGTTCCTCTCGATCTCGCGCGTCATCAAGCGCGCTCCAACGCAATATGCCCGGGCGTTCCTCCAGAGCGAAACCGACGCAGGTGACCTGACCTACTTCTTGCTGCACCAGCTCGAGGTGATTCGAGCAGCCAACCAGGATCTCCACGCGTACCTGGAACGCAAGGCTCGAGAGGTGAACGAGACCGAGCGGCTGATGCGCGAGGCAGAGGTCTTCAATCACCGCCAGCGGGCGCTTCTGGCCCACGCGCTGCGCCACCCCAACGCGCGCTACGCCATCGAGCAACACCGCCGAGCGCACAGCGTGGTCTACCAAACCGCGCGCCAGGACTTACTCGCGCTCGCCAGCGCCGGCTATCTCACGAAGCGGAGAATCGGTCGCGCCTTCTACTTCGACGCCAAGCCCGGCCTCGAGCGCCTGTTGAGTGGCAAGGTCAAGGACTGAGCTGACCAGCCATCGGAATGGTAGCGTCTGAGAATGACGTGCCGGCGCTGGCTGATTTTCGTGCTCGCGGTGTCCACGCAGGCTTCGGCGAGCATCGTCTCGATTCCCGAGGGCTACGCCGAGTACGACTCTGTGAGCAGGACGAGCATTCAGCTTGCGCTGGCCCCGAACCTGGTCGCGAACGAGCTCATCGTCGTGGAAGGCTTCGTGCTAGCGGGGGCATCGGCGGCCAGCCTGACGGACAACCTGGGGCTGTCCTTCCACGAGGTGTCGTGCAGCCCCAGAAGCTATTCCGCCGGCAACATTCTGCAGGTGTGGTGGGCTCAGACCGGGTCGAGCTCGGGCCCGGATACCCTGGTCATGTCGTGGACGGGCGCGGTGACGTTCTCCTCGCTGTCGGTCGTCGGCTACACCGGAACCGACGAGAGCTCACCCGTCGACGTGTGCGGCGCGGCGTTCGGCAGCTCGACGGCGCCGAGCGTGGTGATCAACACGACCTCCGCCAACGAAGTGCTCTACGGCGCCATCGCCGCCGAGGTCTCGGGGGCGGTCATGACCCCCGGCGCCAGCTTCGTGCTGCGTGAATACCCGAGGGATGCGGGCGGCTTCGGCAACGGCATCTTGACTGAGGACAGAGTGGCGAGCGCGAGCGGCGCGCATGCCGTTGGCTGCAACCTCTCGGTTTCGGGCCCGTGGGGCGTCATCGCCCTGGGCATCGTGGAAGCCGTTGACGCCGGGCCCGGGGGGCTCGATGGCGGTGCGGGTGACGCCGGAGCAGTGGACGCCGGAGGCGACGAGGGCACCGGTGACGGCGGTTCCCATCCGTCGGGACCCCTGATGGTCGGATGCTCTTGTACCGAGCTTCCGGGCTTCGGATTCCTGCCGGTCGCGGCCGCCTTCGTGCAGCTCTTGACGCGGCGGAAGCGGGCGCCGCGGGCCTCGCTCAGGGGCAGCCGATGCGCGACGTGCTCACCACGACGTTGTCGATGAGCAGACCCGCCACGCTGTGGTCGGCGTGGTGAAAGAGGTTCAGGTAGAGGATGGACGGCTTCACGCTCGCGCTGGTTCTCAGCCAGAGCTTGTCCCAAGGGCCGAACTCGTACCCGTCCTGCCAGAAGTCGAGCACACCATCCGCCGCCGCCGCCGAGGACACGGGCGTCCCGGAGTCGAGCATCATCTCGAGGCAGGTCCAGCGGTCGGCCACCCCGGTGGGGGGAGTCCCCTTCGGCAGGTGCGCGGGGTTGGTGCAGTACGTCGCCCCGCTCATGCAGGGGAAGGTGTCGCCCCAGCACGCGCCCATTGGGTCGGCGCAGTCCTGGTACATGCCCCGGTAGTACGTGTACGCGTCCTGGACGATGCCGTACGAGGTGGGGTGGGGTTCGACCCAAGAGGAGAACCAGTCGTCTCCGTTGGGAAGGAAGTCCGAGTGGCCGAGGAAGCTGCGGTCGCCGGCATGCAGGCCGCTGCCGTGGTTTCCCACCGTGAAGTCGAAGCCGGCCTCCCACTTGACGTACCAGCGGGCGTAGACCTTGTCGGGTTGGCTCGGCAGAACCTTGATGAGGTCGGACGCTCCCCGGCCTGGGGGCACCCTCAAGCGGATGACGTGGTTGGCCGCCAGCGCGAACGGGCCCGGGTCGGCCATCAACTGGTTCTGGGTGTCCGGGTTGCCGTCGTAGTCGTCCCAGATGGCCTTGTTTCCTTCCTCGAAGCTGCTGCAGAAAATCCAGTCGGCGCCCGGCGCCGCGCACTCGTCGACCGGAGGCGTTCCGCCGTCGCTCTGGCCGCCGCCAGCGTCGGGGGGCGTCCCGGCGTCGGCCGTGCCACCGTCGCCGGGCAACCCGCTGTCGGAACCGGTCGCTGCGTCCGGGCCCGAGGGGTCGCCCGCTCGCCCGACACAGCCGACGCAAAGGAGCGACGCGGCCAACAGGGCGCAGCCCACCGCGAGCTTCCGCATTGCCTCGGCCTCCCTTCGAAAGAGAACCACGAAAGCGGCCGCGGCGGCAAAAGGCGGTGCTACCCTCGCCGGCAGGAGGTTCGCATGAGCCCGCAGAAGAGAGTCGCCGCCGCCGCCGTTCTCGTCGTCTTCGCCCTGTCCGGCTGCCGCACCACCCGGTACTCGTCCGTCACGATGCCGCGGGAAGAGGTGACGGCCAACGGCGACGCCTGCTACCGGCGCTGCATGGGCCTCGAGACGGCGGACTACCTCGACTGCATGCGCGGGTGCCCCGACGCGCACGTCTTCGACGACCAGGGCTGCAACGACACGCCCCTCATTCCCAGCTATGTCTGCACCGAGCACGCGACGACGAAGTTCAGCGCGGGAAAGACAATCGTCCTGGTCATCGTGCTGAGCCTCTTGGCCGGCGGCGCCTACTACGGCGTCACCGCGCCGAGGTAAGAGCGGTCGAGCGAGCAAGCTCCGGGGCCGACCAGTATTCCGTTGACGACACTGGGGCCGCGCCGACATCCTCCCGGGCCGGTCTGATCAGGGAGGGCCGCCGGTTCACGTGCTGTGAATCGACCGAACCATGCCGACTTCACCCAGCGCTGCTCGAGTCTCGAAGTCGCTCCACCAGGGGAGCAGGTGGTGGCTCGCCCTGGTCGTCGTCCCGGCCATCGCGTTCGCCGCACCCCCGGCGAAGAAGGCCAAGCCCGCCCCGAAGCCCCCGGCGGCGTCGCCCGCCGAACCGGTCGCGCCCGCCCCGGTCGCCGAGACCCCGAAAGAGCCCCCGCCGCCCGCGGCCACCTACCGGACGGTGCTGGCTCAACCCGACCGGGCGCCGGCGCCCGCGGCGACGCCGGCGGTCGAGAAGCCCGTGGCCTCCGCGCCTGCCCCGCAGCCGCGCCGCTTCAGCGTGGCGGCCGGCGTCGGCGTGGGTGTCACCGCTGAAACCTTCAGCCCCAACTCGGGCCAGACGCTGTTCCGGGTCGAGGTCGGGTACCGGGTGGTGCCCCGGCTGTCGATTGGGCTCGACGGCGAGACGCGCTTCTCCAAGCAGACCTACACCACCGGCCAACCCACGCTCGACCTTTCCGACATGGTGCGGTTGAACCTCGACGAGCAGCGGCTCGAGGCCGGAGCCGCCGCCCGCTACGACGTCGCCGCGGCGCTGGCGCCCGACTCGAAGCTGATTCTCACCGCGGGAGTCGGCTTTCGAATGCTGTACCTGGTGAACGAGGCGATGCCGTCCAGCCTCCTCGGGCCCGGCCTCGAGCTCACCCTGGGTTACCGGGTGCTCGACAGCGCGGCCCTCGAGGCGCGCGCGGCCGAAGACTTCAACCTCACCCCCGTAGCCACCCCGTCGGCGATTGGGCCGGTGCGCGGCCGCACCCGGTGGGGCCTGGGAGTGTCACTGCAGGGAGCCGGCGGGCGCGTGGGCGTCGAGGCTGGTTACCGCGGCGAGTCGTTGGCCTTCGATTTCGACTCGCGGCTCGCTCATTCCGTCGTCGTGCAGGTGAGCTCTGCCTTCTAGCTGGCCTGCTGGCCGTTTCTTGAACAGGGGAATACGCATGTCCCGTCACTCGGTTGCCGCAAGTGCTGCAAAGTTGTTGCTCGCCCTGCTGGCTGTTTCCGGCTGCAGCAAGCCCGCGTCGAAACCCGTCGCCGACGCCGGCAAGGACGCGACCGCCAACGTCGGGTCCGACATTCAGCTCGACGGCAGCGCCAGCGCCGACGGGCAGGCGCGCGCCCTGGTGTTCGCCTGGTCCTTCGTCTCGCTGCCCCCCGGTAGCCACGCCGCCCTGAACGAACCGCACGCGGTCATGCCCAGCTTCACCGCCGACCGCGCCGGCAAGTACGAGGTGCAGCTCGTGGTCAACAACGGGCTGCTCTCGAGCGACCCGGCCAAGGTGACCGTCACCGTGGCGCCCTGTGGCGGCGCGGCCCCGAAGGTCACCGACGTGACGGCGACGCCGGCCACACCCAACGCCGGGCAGGTGGTGACGCTGGCGGCCACCGCCACCGACGCCGACAACTCCACCGACTGCAACCTCGCTCAGACCTTGGCGCTGTCCTGGACGCTGGTGTCGAGGCCGGTCGGCAGCAACGCGGTCTTGAGCAACCCGACCGTGGACAAGCCGACCTTCGTCCCGGACGTCGTCGGCACGTTCCAGTTCCAGGTGGTGGCGAACGACTCGACCGGGCTGGCGTCGAAGCCGGGCTTCCTCTCGGTCTCGACGACCGGGTGCGGGGCCGGCGCCGCGCCGACCGTGCGCGTCACCCTGTCCACCGAAACGCCCATCATCGACCAGACGGTGACGCTCACCGCGGTCGCCACCGACGCGGACAACGGCCCGGGCTGCGCGACCCCCGAGTCCTTCACCTACGCCTGGACTGTGCTGTCGCGGCCGGCCGGCAGCGTCGCGACGCTTTCGAGCGCCACCGGCGCGGCGCCCACCTTCACTCCCGACCGGATGGGCAGCTACCGGTTCCAGGTGGTGGCGACCGACTCGACCGGGTTGCCCTCGGCCCCCGAGCAGGTGACCATCACCACCGCCGACTGCGGCGCCGCCGCGCCCTCGGCCGCGGCCAGCGCCTCGAGCGTCAACCCCAACGTCGGCGACTCGGTGACGCTGACGTCGACGGTGTACGACGCCGACAACGCCGTCGGCTGCGCCCTGGCCCAGACGTTCACCTACTCGTGGAGCATCCTCTCCGCGCCGCTGGCTTCCACCGCCAGCCTGTCGAGCTCGACCGCAGCCGCGCCGACCTTCACTCCGGCGGTGGTGGGCACCTACGTCTTCGAGGTGGTCGCCACCGACTCGACCAACCGCAGCTCGCCGCCGTCCTTCGTCACGCTCACCACCACTCAGTGCGGCACCGCGACTCCCGAGGTCTCGGCTTCCCTGTCGAACCTCAGCCCCAGCATCGGAGAGACGCTGACGCTCACCGCGGTGGCGTCCGACGCCGACAACGCGGTCGGCTGCAACCTCGCCCAGACGCTCACCTACGCCTGGGCGGTGGTGTCGCGGCCCGCGGGCAGCATCGCGACGCTCTCGAGCGCGGCGGTGGCGGCGCCGACCTTCGTGCCGGACGTGGTGGGCAGCTACCAGTTCAGGGTGACGGCGACCGACGCGACCAACCGCACGTCCAGCCCGGCGGTGGTGACGCTGACCACCAGCGCCTGCGGCTCGGCCAGTCCTTCGGTGACGGCGACGGCGTCGAACCTGAGCCCGAACATCACCCAGTTGGTGACGCTGACGGCCACGCCGACCGACGCGGACAACGCGGCCGGGTGCGCGCTCGGGCAGACCTTCACCTTCGGGTGGACGGTGCTGTCGCGGCCGACCGGTAGCACCGTGACCTTCTCGAGCGCGACCGTCGCCGCGCCGACCTTCTCCCCCGACGTGGTGGGCAGCTACCAGTTCCAGGTGGTGGCCACCGACTCGACCAACCGCGTCTCGGCACCGGCGCTGGTGACGCTCGCGACCAGCAACTGCGGCGCCTCGGCCCCGGCGGTGGTCGCCACCGCCTCGAGCCTCAACCCGGTCATCGGCCAGGCGGTGACGCTGACCGCCGTCGGCACTGACGCGGACAACGGGTCGGGCTGCGGCCTCGGCCAGACGTTCACCTACGCCTGGGCGATTCTCTCGCGTCCGGCCGGCAGCACGGCGGCCCTGTCGAGCGCGACCGTCGCCGCGCCGGGCTTCACCCCGGACGTGGTGGGCAGCTACCAGTTCCAGGTGGTGGCCACCGACTCGACCAACCGCGTTTCCGCTCCGGCGGTGGTGACGCTGGCCACCAGCACCTGCGGCACCGCGTCGCCCTCGGTCAGCGCCACGGCATCGGCCGAAAGCCCCAACGTCGGCCAGTCGGTGACGCTGACGGCGGTGGCCACCGACGCCGACAACGGCATCGGCTGCGCCCTCGGCCAGGGCATCACCTACGCCTGGAGCGTGCTGTCGAAGCCGGCGGGCAGCGCGGCCGCCCTGTCGAGCACCACCGTCGCGGCGCCGACCTTCACGCCCGACGTGCCGGGCGGCTACCTGATGCAGGTCGTCGCGACGGACGCGACGGGGCGGGCGTCGGCGGCGGCCCTGGTGAACCTCACCACCAGCGCCTGCGGCACCGCCAACCCCGGCGTGGTGGCGTCGGCGTCCAACGCGGCGCCCAACATCACCCAGACGGTGACGCTGACGGCCGCGCCGTCCGACGCCGACAACGGCGCCGGGTGTGGCCTCGGCCAGACGTTCACCTTCGCCTGGAGCGTGCTGTCCCGGCCCACCGGAAGCCTGAGCCCGCTGTCCAGCCTGACGGCGGCCGCGCCCACCTTCAGCCCGGACGTGGTGGGCACCTACCAGTTCCAGGTGGTGGCGACCGATTCGACGAGTCGCGCCTCGGCGCCCGCGGTGGTGACGGTCAGCACCACCGCGTGCGGCACTACGGCCCCGGTGGTGGCGGCGACGGTGTCGCCGAGTAACCCCAGCCTCGGACAACCGGTGCTGCTCACCGCCGCGGTGTCCGACGTGGACAACGGCGTCGGCTGCAACCTCGGCCAGACGTTCACCTACGCGTGGACCCTGGTGTCGGCGCCCGGCGCGAGCACCGCGACGCTGTCGAGCACGTCCGTGGTCGCGCCGACCTTCACCCCGGACGTGGTGGGCACCTTCCAGTTCCGGGTGGTGGCGACCGATTCGACCAACCGGGCCTCGGCGCCGGCGATGGTGACGTTCACCCTCACGGCCACCGGGGGATGCGGGTCGGCCGTGCCGGCGGTCGCAGCGTGGGCTTCCACCACCAACCCCAACATCACCCAGTCGGTCACGCTCGCGGCGGTGGTGACTGACGCGGACAACGGAGTCGACTGTAACCTCGGCCAGACATTCACCTATGCGTGGACGATTCTGTCGAAGCCGGCCGGCAGCGTGGCGGCGCTCTCGAGCGCCACCGTCGTCTCACCGAGCTTCACCTCGGACGTGGTGGGCAGCTACGAGTTCCGGGTGGTGGCGACCGACTCGACCAACCGGGCGTCGAGCCCGGCGCTGGTGACGCTCGCAACCAGCTCGTGCGGCACCGCGAGCCCGACGGTGGCGGCGACGGCGTCGAACGCCAACCCCAACATCACCCAGTTGGTGACGCTGACGGCCAGCCCCAGCGACGCCGACAACGGCCCGGGGTGCGGCCTTTCGCAGACCTTCACCTACGCCTGGACGCTCTCGTCCAAGCCGGCGGGCAGCGTCACGGCGCTGTCCAGCGCGACGGCGGCGGCGCCCACCTTCACGCCGGACGTGGTGGGCAGCTACCAGTTCGAGGTGGTGGCGACCGACTCGACGTCGCGGGCGTCGGCGCCGGCGGTGGTGACGCTGGTCACCAGCGCCTGCGGCACGGCGAGCCCGACGGTGGCGGCGACGGTGTCCAACGCCAACCCCAACATCACGCAAGGGGTGACGTTGACGGCGACGCCGAGCGACTCCGACAACGGGACGGGCTGCAGCCTGGCGCAGACCTTCACCTACGCCTGGAGCCTGTTATCCAAGCCGGCGGGCAGCGCCGCGGCGCTCTCGAGCGCCATCGTGGCCGCGCCCACCTTCACGCCGGACCTGGCGGGCAGCTACCAGTTCCAGGTGGTGGCGACCGACTCGACGGGCCGCGCTTCCGCGCCCGCGCTGGTCGGCTTCACCACCACGGCCTGCGGCACCGCGAGCCCGACGGTGGCGGCGACGGTGTCCAACGCCAACCCCAACATCACCCAGTTGGTTACGCTGACCGCCACCCCCAGCGACAGCGACAACGGGACGGGCTGCGGCCTCGGACAGACCTTCACCTACGCGTGGAGCATTGTCTCGAAGCCTGCCGGGAGCGTGGCGGTGCTCGGCGGCGCGGCGACGGCCGCGGCGACGTTCACTCCCGATGTGGTGGGCCCGTACCAGTTCAAGGCTGTGGTGACGGACTCGACGTTGCGGACGGGCAGCTCGACCGTGACTCTGTCGACCAGCGTCTGCGGCGCCAACCGGCCGATGGCGCTCGCGCTGGCGGCGGTCACCGGCAACCCGTTGGGCAACCCGGTCGTCGGCTCGACGGTGAACCTGAGCGCGCAGTTGACGGACGACGACAACGCCGCGCCCTGCAGCCTCGGTCAGATATTTACCTACGCCTGGTCCGTCACGGCCAGGCCCACCGGCAGCGTGGCGGCGCTGTCGAGCGCGGTGGCGGCCGCGCCCACCTTCTCGCCGGACGTTGCGGGCGCCTACACCTTCCGCGTCGTGGTGACGGACTCGCTCGGGCTCGCCTCGCAGCCGTCGACGGTGACGATTGGCCAATGCGGCACCTGGGTGCCCACCGCGAAGATTGGCGTGCTCTCGCCCGTCACCGTCCCGGCGGGGACGTCGATTTCCACGTCGATGGCCGTCAGCACGCCGATGCAAGTCGACGGTTCGGCCAGCATCGACCCCGCCCTGGGGAGCGCGTGCTCGACGATGAACCCGCTGCAGTACCAGTGGTACTTCATGACCCTGCCGCCGAGCACCAGCAGCTTCGGCTACCCCCAGATGAACAACGGGGGCATCGCGGCGCCGACCGTCGTCTTGCAGGCACCTGGCCGCTACGTCATCGGGCTCATCGTCTCGTCTGCGGGCGTGAGCAGCAGCCCGGCAACGCTGACCGTGGACATCGCGGCTCCGTTCATCATCGAGAACCCCATCTCGGGCCCGTTCACCGCGATGGCGCTCGAACCTGGCAACAGCCCCAACAAGGGCAACCCGGTGGTCGCCTACTTCGACAATAACGTCGGCCAGGTCCGGGTCGCGCGCTGCACCGCCAACTGCGCCTCGCAGACCCCGACCTGGGTCTACCTGCCCACCGTCGAGTCCGGCATCGGCACCATCGGCGGCTACAACGGCTTCACGGGGTGGACCAACGACGACCCACAGCCCGTCGCGATTGCCGTCAGCGCGACCTTGAATCCGACCGACGGGATGGGAACACCCATCGTCGCCTACCATGTGCCGCTGTCCTGCGCGATTCACGTCGCCTCGCGCAACGCGGCCGGCACCGGGTGGAACATCGCGGTCAACAACCCGCCCATCGCGGGCGACTGCACCTGGTGGGGTTGGACGCCCGGCGGGCCGGGACAGCGCAGCTACGGGCGCTGGCTGTCGATGGCGCTCGACGGGGTGGGCAACCCGGCGATCGCGTTCTGGTCGTGGGACGCGAACACGAGCTCGTCGACCCTCAACTACGCCCGATGCTCTGCCGGGTGCCTCACGGCGTTTCCCGCGTTCTTCAGCACCACGATTGAACCGCCGTCGTTCATGGGGCCGACGACGATTGGCACCGGCACCTGGCCGTCCCTGCACTTCACGGCTGCCGGCAACCCGCGGCTGGCGTACCTGACCTTCGACAACGCGACGACCGCGCGCGCACCGCGCTACGCCGAGTGCAACGTCTCGGTGCCGAACGCGAACTGCACCAACCCAGGCAGCTTCGCCTACGGGACGGTCGAGAGCACCGGCAACCTCGGGTACTACACCTCGCTCGCAGTAGCTTCGACGGGCCTGCCGCAAATCGTCTACCACGACCAGTGGGCGGGGACGATGAGGTACGCCGTGTGCACAGGCGCCCCCTGCACCAGCGCCGCCAATTGGTCGACCCGGGTCGCCGCGAGCAACTGGGCGGGCGGCTACGCTTCGCTGGCGCTCACCGCGACCGACCAGCCGAGGGTTGCCAATTTCCACCGGGGCGGCACGGGCGGTCTCTACCTGGACGCGGCGAATGGTGGGCCGTGGACGTCCATGCAGCTCGACCCGCTCAACTGGAATGCCGGTCAGTTCGTGTCGCTGGCGCTGTCCAGCTTCGGCAACCCGTGGATGGCCTACTACGACCCGAACCAGCAGGCCGAGAAATTCATGGCCTTGGGGCCGTGAGTAGGCATTGGGCTGAGGACCACCGATTCGGGGGGCGCGAGGTGTCAGAGTCTAGCAACATCGGAGCTGCGGGTCTCGTTCAGCGGACGAAACCGTCATCGAAGCGCTGAAGGCGCTCTTCCTCGCTGCGCCGTCCCCAGGAAGCGAGGTAGTCGGTCGCGCGCTTGTCCTCCGCGGGCGAGGTGAGCGCCGAGGTGGTCACTGACACCCTGGCCTCGCTCGGGTCCCACCAGGCGCCGGGCTTCACCGGCAGGTTGACGTAGAAGGGCGCGCCGCCGTCCTTCCCGCTGACCATGACCATCACCGTGTCCTGGTTCGCCGGATTCAGCTGGTCGCGGTTGATGTTCCAGACCACCCCGGTGTGCTTCTCGACCGGGCCCTGTCCGTACTTGAGGTCGATCTGCATGCGATCGCCGAGCGTGTACATGCCGTTGGTGATGCGGTCGGGAGGGGTTTCGCCAATCGCCCGCTTCAGCGTGAGGATCTCGTAGGCGGTGCCGCTGTTCCTGCCGTTGATGAACCCGCGGAGGTCCCAGTTGTCCTGGGTGTTGATTCTGCCGCCCCGCTCGGCCCATTCGACCGCGTTCCAGAGGTTCGACCGCAGCTCGCTCTGGTTGCGCACCGGGACCGGACCGGTCGAGTGGGGCGGAATCCGCTTCGGCGTCCGTGGCGTCCTGACGTCTCCTACTCCCATGGCGTGCTCCTCTTTGGCTGCGGCGAGAGGGCCGAAGAAAGCCACCGCCGGTGGACAGCGTCAAGATCGGGACCGAATTCTGCTTCAACGCACCGCGCGCGACGCGGGCGGGTCAGCACCTCGGCCAGAGCCTCGGCGATGGGCAGCCCCGGTCGCCGCTGCAGCCAGAAGAACTCGCCCGCCGCGTTGATCTCGAGGAACACGTGGCGGCCGGAAGGCGTGACGATGAAGTCAGCAGCCGCGTAGTTGAGGCCGAATGACCGGGTCAGCCCGAGCAGCGCCCGCCGCTCGGGTTCGGGGAGCCGGTAGGGCCCCCCAGTCGCGCGGCGAGCACCCGAGGGGTACTTCTAATCGGGCCGGCACCCGCGGTCGCGCTCGAAGCTCCCGCTCCCGCATTCCGAAGAACCCACCCACCCGATTCCGTACGCGCAGTACCTGAAGGACCTGAAGGACGCCATGCGCTACCCGGTGCAGGCGGCCGACACTCCGGTCGTCACGGGCTCGGCGGTTCCGGCGGGGGTGCGCGCCGTGGTCAACGCCATGAAGGCGGAGAAGGACTCGTACGGAATGAAGACCTACGAGTCAATCCAGGTGCACCACGTTCGCATCGACGGCCGCGACTCGTACCTCGTGTACGGCAACGCCGAGGACGGCGTGTCGGAACAGATGTACACCGCCGCCGGCAAAAAGCTCGACGTCATGTTCTGACCCGGCTTCGGCGGCGCCCGGCTCAGTGGCCGCCGCTGCGGCCACGCCCCGGCTTGTGCCTGGGGCCGGCGAAGAAGCTCTTGATACCTTCCCAGGCCGTGGCCGAGCCACCCGCCTGCGCGCCCTCGGCGGCTTCCCGCGGTTTGGCCGCGGCCTGGTCGGCGCCCGGCGCCCTGGCGGACCTCTTCTCGGCGTCCCGCCGGGCGCTGGACCACTTCGCGTCGTCCTGCGCCGGGGCGGCGCCGGCGGGCGGCTTGGACTTGGACGGCTGACCCGCGCCGCTCGACTTCTGTGCGGTCGCGGGCTGACGCAGGGGGCCCGCTCGATTCAGTTTCGGCATGGGCAGAGCATATCCACCCGGAAATCCGACGGCCAATCGCGGTCGGCCATCAGAGGCACGTCCCCGCCTGGCAGTGGCCCGAGAGACAGTCCACGTTCACCAGGCAGGCGCCACCCGGGCTGACGACCGTGCCGCAGCTCGGGTCGCCGCGAAATCCCTCGGTCGAGCTTTCGCAGGCGATTTCTCCGGAGACGGCGACGCCTCCACAGGTACAGCCGTAAGAGGCCGAGCAATCGCTGGGGCCGGAGCAGACCAGCGTTCGCGCGACGCCGTCGTCGCAGATGAGCGTGCGGGTGCCGGACCCGCAGGTGCCCGAGGGAAACGAGCAGGACACCGCCGGCAGATGGCACAAGATGCGCGCACAGGCCTGGTTGACGCACGAGTGGGGCACCGCGCCCACCGTCGCGCAGTCCGAGCAAGCGGCGCCGCCCGCGCCGCACGCGCCCTTCTCCGTTCCTGGCTGACAGACATCGAACGCGTCGCAACAGCCCTGGCAGCCGTTATCCGCGCAGGTGGGTACCGAGGCGTCCGGAGCCCCGGCGTCGGGATTTCCGCCGTCGGTACCGCAGGGCTTCTGCCCCGGGCCGCCGCACAAGCGCTCGCAGCCCACGGCGTTGGTCGTCTCGTCCCAAGCGCAGTTGACGGCGCACCAGGCGAAGGCCCACCGGGAAACCACGGCGAACTCGGGCGGGCAGGTCGAGCCACAGACCGACAGGCCGGAATGAATCGTCGTGTAGGACGTGCACAGCGTCGCCTTTGAATTGCCGCAGAATGCGTTCTGGCATTCCACCCACCTCGGGTACTTCCGCGGCGGGCAGAGGCCGGTGCACACCCACTCATCGTCCTGCGGACGCGCCATTCCGAATATCGACAGGTGCATCGTCTGGCCGGACAGCGTGTGCTGGGCGAGGTCTCGGGTGATGCTGTCGAGTTCTTGCCAGCTTCCATCGACGAAGGTGGCGAGGGTGACCTCCCCCTCGCTGCGCCCGCCCAAGCTGGCCACGTCGTACGACAGCGTCACGGTGGCGGGCGTCAGGAATTGAGTTCCACTGGGCCCAATCTCGAACGCGGTGCCCACTGCGCCCGCGGGGGCCGCGGCCATCGCCTGAACGGTAATGCCGAGGTCGGACGCGACCGCGCCCGCTGGCAGCGTCATGGACAGGCGCCCGTCGCCTGAGCTCGCGGTGCCGCCGGCGCCACCGATGATTTGTGGCGCAGGCGGAGGTTCCACGGCGTCCGGCTTGCAGGCCAGGACCGACAAGGTGAGAGCCGCGACGACCCGTGCACGCATGCTTCCTCCGTCGATGGGCACCCCATCATTGCCCAGTGCGCCTGGGAATTCGACAGGAGAAGACTGCGGCAGAGGCCGAGGAGATGTACCCGCCGAGGTTGCTCCCGCCGCCGGTGTCGTTATTGTTCCCGCGCGGACCTCGGAGAGATCATGACAGCGAAACGTGCCCCGGACAGCGCAACCGCTTCGAAGAACATCACCCAGAAGATTCGAGAGCTGGGGGACTGGAGGGGCGAGACGCTCGCCTGGGTTCGCCGGCTCATCCACGACGCGGACCCCGAGATTCAGGAGGAATGGAAGTGGATGGGGACTCCGGTCTGGTCCCATGACGGCGGCGTCTGTACCGGCGAGTCGTACAAGCAGGTCGTGAAGCTCACCTTTTTCCGAGGCGCTTCGCTCGACGACCCGCGGAAGCTGTTCAACTCCAGTCTCGAGGGGAACACGCGCCGCGCCATCGACCTTCGCGAAGGCGAGAAGATCATCGAGGCCGCCTTCAAGGAATTGATCCGGTCCGCGGTGGCCGCCAACTCCGAGTCACGGGCCCGACGCGTTTCCCCGAAGAAGTAGCCCGGACTCCGGCGACACCCTCCCGTCCGACCCAACTCGAAGCCCTTGCCTCGATCTCAACCGCCGCGCCGCCGTCCGGGCCGGCGCCTCACGACCGCGAGAAGCGCCAGCGCCAACTCAGCCATCAACCCCTGCGAGCCCTGGCAACCGCAACTGCTGGTCACCGGCCCCGCCTCACCGCAGACGACGTCGACTTGATAGCTCTGCCCTGCCGTGCCGGCCGGGTTGCTTGCGATGAGGTTGATTCTCTCGGCTCCGGCGTTGGAGGGCGTCCATTGCACCCGGCCCGTCGTGCCATCCACCGCCAGAGTCCGCGGCGTGCCCACGCCCGAGTACCAGTGAAGGGGCCGGGTCCCTCTCGCCAGGGGCCGGTCCTCCAGCTCGCGGGCGTAGTGGTACGGCGAGCGGCAGACGGCTTCCTTCGAAGGTACGGTGAAGATTCGAGGGGGCGTCTCTCCGGCGGCTGTCTGAACGACGACCTCTACCCTGTCGGTGCAGGCAAGCCCGCGGTTGTTTTCGACTCTGAGCGTCGCCCGGTACGTCGCCGGCGTGTCGAAGGTCCTCACCACCACCGGTTCCATTCGGGTGCTTCCGTCGTCCTCGAAGGTCCACTCCGCCCGCGTGATGAGGCCGTCGGGGTTCGGGTCGACGTAGGCGGCGGTGAAGGTGACGGGCAACGGGGCACTTCCCGCGGCCGGGGTCGCCGAGGCGCGGCAGAGGGGAGGGAGGTTGGGCGGGTTGTCCACCACCACGTCAACGGTGTCCGAGCCGACACAGCCGTTCTCGTCCATTCCCCACAGCCATGCCCGGTAGCGACCCGGGCCGTAGGTGTGCGAAGGCTCGGCCTCTGAAGAGCCGGTGCCGTCCCCGAAGTCCCAGGCCCTGGCCGAGGCCGTGGTGCAGTTGCACCCGAACTTCACGGTGAGGGAATCCGCCCCATGAACGGGGACCGCGAGCGCCTCTACCGCCGGAGGGTTGGCGCACTCCGCGTCTCGCACCACCACCTCGACCGAGGTCGAGCCTTGGCTTCCGAAGTTGTCGGTGACGGTGAGGTGGACGGTGTAGCCGCCGGAGAGGGCATAGGAATGCGAGAGGCCGACCCCGGTGTCCAGGGCCCCGTCTCCGAAGGCCCACTGGTAAGAGACGAGGGAGGCGCCCGGGGAGACGGTACTCGCGGACCCGCTGAAGGAGATGGGCTCGAGGACGCTGGCCGCGGGAGGAAGGGCCGTGATGCGGGCCACCGGTGCACCCAGCGGCGCCGCCGCCACGACGACGTCGAAGGGGTAGCTGTCGGAACCGCAGGAATCCTGGGCGTGAAGACACAGGCTCGCCGTGCCGGCCGCAAGGGGAGTCCAGGCAATCAGGCCGGTAGCAGGGTCGACCTGGAAGCCGCTGACGGGAGGAACGGCGCAGGAGGTGAAGCTGACCGGGCCCGACCCACCGGTGACGTTCACCTGGCCGGTGGCGTTGAACATGTAGGCGACCCCCACGGCCGCGAAGAGGTTTGCGTCGCGGACAATCGACATCGGCGCGGCGCAACCACCGTCGAGGGCGCCGGCGTCGACGGCCCCGGCGTCTGGCTCTCCCCCGTCACTTTTGCCCGCGTCCGTCACGCCTGCGTCCGGTGCCCCAGCGTCCGACATGCCTGCGTCGCCCCCCGCGTCAGGGCCACCCGCGTCAACGGAACCCGCGTCCACCGGGCCCCCGTCCGAGCTACCCGCATCGCTTCCCGTCCTGAAGTCCGCGGCGGCAGGGTTTGCCGTGTCGAAGGCGAGCCACCTGCCAGCCAGCGGGCCCTTGAAGCTGGCTGTCACCGGATAGGTTGGCCGGGCGCGCCAATGGTAGGAGGCGCCTGCGGCCAGGCCGCCGACGGTGACGCTCACGGGGTTGCCCGAAAACACGGGGGCGCTCTTCACGGTGTTCAACCCGTCGAAGGCGACGCCCACCGGCTTCAGCTCGACCTCCAGCGCGACCTTCTGCCCCATGGGGCTCGAGACAAGCGTGGCTTTGAGGACCGCCGTGTCGGGTGTCACCGAGAGAATGTCGCCGACGGGTACAGGCATCACGCCATTGGACTCGAATTGGGCGAGCCGAAGCGTGCCTCCGGGAGGTTCGCCGCCGAGAAAGACGTACGTCTTCCCCATGTCCGCAGCCACCCCGTCGAAGAGGTACTCGCCCACGATGACGTCCGAGAACCCGTCCCCGTTGACGTCCCCCGCCGCCGCCACGGAAGCGCCGAAGGCCGCTCCCGCCTGACTCGCGCCCAACATCTGCCAGCCCGCCCCCGTCGAAAGCCCCGTCGCCGAGCCCAGGAAGACGTACGCCTTTCCCATGTCCACCGCGGCACCGTCGAAGCTCGACTCACCCACGATGATGTCCGAAAACCCGTCCCCGTTGACGTCCCCAGCCACGGAAACAGCGTAGCCGAGGTTCGCACCCGCCTGGCTCGCGCCCACCACCTGCCAGGCGGCCGAAGTCGTGAGCCCCGTCGCAGACCCCAGAAAGACGTAGGCCTTCCCCATGTCCGCCGTCGCGCCGTCGAACTGGGCCTCGCCCGCGACGACGTCCGAGTAGCC
>JAHFDQ010000356.1 GCA_023248915.1 Archangiaceae bacterium
TCGGGCACCGACGGCGTCGGCACCAAGCTGAAGGTCGCCTTCCTCGCCGACCGCCACGACACGGTGGGGATCGACCTGGTGGCGATGTCGGTCAACGACGTGCTCACCTGCGGCGCCGAGCCGCTCTTCTTCCTCGACTACTTCGCCACCTCGAAGCTCGAGGTCGGCCAGGCCGAGCAGGTGATCTCCGGCGTCGCGCGGGGCTGCGAGCTCGCCGGCTGCACGCTCCTCGGCGGCGAGACCGCCGAGCTGCCCGGCTTCTACGGCGCGGGCGAGTATGATCTAGCCGGCTTCGCGGTCGGCGTCGTAGAGAAGGCTCGCATAATCGACGGCCGCGGCATCGCCCCCGGCGACAGGCTGGTGGGGCTCGCCTCGTCGGGGCTGCACTCGAACGGCTACTCGCTGGCGCGGAAAGTCCTGCTCGACGACGCGAAGCTGCCGCTCGACCGCCCCGCCAAGGGCCTCGACCGGCCGCTCGGCCTGGCGCTGCTCGAACCGACCCGCATCTACGTCAAGGACGTGCTGGCGCTGCTCGGCGCCGTCGAGGTGAAGGGGCTGGCCCACATCACCGGCTCGGGCATTCCCGGCAACCTGCCGCGCTGCCTGCCCGACGGCACCCGGGCCACCCTTTCCGAGGCCGCCTGGCCCCGACCGCCCCTGTTCGATCTCATCGCGCGCACCGGCAGCGTGGCCCGCGACGAGATGTTCTCCACCTTCAACATGGGCCTCGGAATGATCGCGGTCGTGCCCGAGGCCGCCGTCGGCGTGGCGCTGTCGTTGCTCGAGGGCCGCGGAGTTCCGGCCTTCGAGGTCGGCCGCATCGAGAAGGGCCAGGGCGAGGCCACGGCGGTCGTCCTGCCGTGAGCCCCCGGGCGCGCGCGGCGGTCCTCGTCTCGGGGAACGGGTCCAACCTCCAGGCGTTGCTCGACGCCTCGGCCGCGCCCGACTTCCCCGCCGAGGTGGTGCTGGTCGCCTCGAACCTGCCCACCGCCTTCGCCCTCGAGCGCGCGAGGCAGGCAGGCGTCGAGACGCTGGTGCTCGAGCACCGGGCGTTCGCCTCGCGAGACGAATTCGAGACGCGCCTCGCCGCCGAGCTCGAGGCGCGCCGGGTCGACCTGGTCTGCCTGGCCGGCTTCATGCGGCTGCTCGGGCCCACCTTCCTCCGGCGGTTTCCGCGGAAGGTGCTGAACATTCACCCTGCCCTCTTGCCGGCCTTCCCCGGGCTGCACGGGCCGCGGCAGGCGCTGGCCCACGGCGTCAAGCTGGCGGGCTGCACCGTGCACCTGGTGGACGAGGGCACCGACACCGGCCCCATCGTCGCCCAGGCCGCCGTGCCTGTGGAGGACGGCGACGACGAAACGGCGTTGGCCGCGCGCATCCTCGTCCAAGAACACAAGCTGTACCCTCTGGCGCTGCGCCTGTTCGCGGAAGGCCGGCTCCAGGTGGACGGACGCCGGGTGCGGGCTCGGGGAGCCGCCGTGGCCGAGGGGCTCGCCCTTCGGAACCCGGGCGTATGAGCCGGACCCTCGCCGAGGCCCGCACCGTCCTGGTGAGCGCGTGTCTGGTGGGACAGGCCTGCCGGTACGACGGAGCCAGTTGCGAGTCCAACGCCGTCGGCCGCGCCCTCGCCGGCAAGGAAGTCGTCCCAATCTGCCCCGAGGCAGGCGCGGGGCTGGGCATTCCCCGGCCGGCGGTCGAGCTCGAAGGGGGAGACGGCCGGGCCGTGCTCGAGGGCAGCGCCCGAGCCCGGGTGAAGGGCGGAGGCCCCGACGTCACGGCCCAGTTTCTCGAGGGGGCGCGGCTGGCGACCGAGGTGGCGCGGCGCTTCGGCGCGACCGTGGCGGTGTTGAAGGAACGCAGCCCCTCGTGCGGCGCGAGGCAGCTCTGGGTGAATGGCGAGCGCGTCGAGGGCCAGGGAGTGGCGGCGGCGGCGCTGCGAGGCGCGGGGGTGACGGTGCTGTCGGACGAAGAGCTCTAGTCAGCCGCAGCCGGACGAGCAGCCGAGGGGTTGTGGCGCAGCGCGATTGTGCCGAAGGAACCCACGCCGAATTACGCAGCAATGGCGGGGCGTTCGTGAGGATCGCTGCCGGCAACGAGGTTTTGACTTGGAGCCAGCCGCAGCATCTCCACACGGATCTCGGGCCGCCGGTCGGACGTGTCCTTCGGTAGGTCACTCATGAGCCCGGCGGAGCCTGCGCCCGCTCGGATCTCTGCACGGGCGGCGTTCCACTCCTGCTCCGTCTCGGCGTCGCAGCGTTGGAAGAATGCCTCGACGGCCCCCTTGAACTGCTCGAATTCGGCGAACTCCTCCGCTTCGTCGATCAGAACGGTACGGAAGGCAGCCCGGAAGCCACTAATCGCCTCGGTGAGCGACGGGCCCCCGCAGGCTAGCGCGCCCGGGTTAACGCCGTAGATCCACCAGCCGCCGTCCCCCGCCTCGGCCATCGCACGACCGCTGACGGTGACGCCCGCCACAAAACCTCTGCAGAGGACCATCTCTGAGAACCCAAAGAATATTGGGTATCGGCGCATCACTGGAACCTCTTGGTCGTTGAGATGCCTGAGCCAAATTCTTCTCTTGTGAAGCCACGAAGTCAAAAGCAAGGTTCGCGCCACCAGGCGCCCGGCCCATCAGGGTTGCCTGTAACCCAATTCCCCCAGGAATCGCCACCACTTTGGAAATCTCGACGCCTGCTTGCCAGTCTGCTGGCGCGTCCAGCACCGACTCTAATTTGGCCGAGACGTCAAAGGCGACGCGGTGAGTGCAGCGGCACGACATGAGGCGTGGACTGGCCGACATCTTCACAGACGCCTGTGTGTCGAAGATCGGGCTGTAGGCGCTTGGCGGCATTTGCGCTGACGAGGTGCCCAGCCTGAAGTAAGAGCCCCTCTCGCGCGGCTCGCCAGCACCGGGGGATACGATGGGAATACTCGACAAACTGAAGTTCCATGCCCTGGACAGCGTCGGAGCCGTGGCGGGGATCATAGAGAAGTGGGCCCCGACCGGATGCAAGACCGAAAAGCAGTACGAGAACTCTCTCTACTTGGTCCTGCACGCTGAGCTTGGCGATGTTCAGGTCACCAAGCAATACGCCAAGGGGCGAATCCATGCGGACCTTGTGGTCGATGACAAGGTCATCATCGAGCTGAAGCACAACCTCGACAGTACCGCCAAGTTCCAGCGCCTCGTAGGTCAGGTCGAGTCGTACAAGGAGTGGAACGGACGCGTAATCATTCTTCTGACCGGCACGACCGAGCCGAACCTTCGCAAGCAACTTGATCGTCACGTCGAGACCTTGAACGAGGGCTGGATCTTCCTCTCTGGCGGCAAAGTCAACATCGTCCAGAAGTAGAAGAAGACGCCGTGGCACTCGTGCCGTCACGGCGCAGCAGCGTCCCCCCCTTCAACGCCTGATAACGTTCAATTGTCGGGCGTGACCATGACCCCAGGCCGATGCGGCATCGCAGCGTTGAAACCTGGCGACCCGACGAGAACGGAGTCAAAGATCGTCGGCGGTCTGTCGGAGTTCGTCAGCCTCGAACCGCCCCCTCAGGCGCGTGCTCGTGTAGCGGATTTGAACCAAAGTCTCATTACCGGACAGGCCCACCAACTGGATCTCGGACTCGTCAGTCTCCCAAACCGACCGCAGCGAGTACCTCGACAGCGCTGCATCTGCCCTCGTAGAGAGCGCCGCCGCGTTGTCGCGGCTCGAGGCCAGCTCGGACTCGTAGCGGGCATACTCGCCCGCGCTCTTCGGTTCGCGGCCATATGAGAATGTGTTCGACTGCGCCATCGTTACGGCCATCGCACCGAAGGCCGCGGCCCAGTCGGCGCTCTTGGCTGTGTCCTCAGTTTCCCGTGCGGTGCCATACTTTTCTGTGAGCCCCGCCTGTAGAGCCGAATATTCGGCCCGCACGTTCGAGACCCCCTCGGGGAACACCCAAACGCGGGCGAGCCTGTCGCGAGCAAAGAAGTAGGCCGCGACCGCGGGACGCCCGCCCACTACCACACGGCCGAGAAGCGCCCTGAGACTGTTCGGAGCCCGGAGCGCTCCTGTCGCCTTCACCACGTCCTCCCGGCTCATGCCCCACTTCGCGGCCTGAAAACCCTCAGGCGAAAGATACTCGTCGAGTGCCTTCGCGCGCGCTTGCTCCTCGCGCTGCGCTCGCTTGTACTCGGCAACGCGCTGTTCGTAGGTGGCGCAGCCGGAAATCGCTGCCGCCAACACCATCAACCTCACGAGGATCTTCATCTCCCCTCCGCGCCGGTGACTACGCTCCGATGGGCGGTCAGCCCCGAGAGACGCGCACCGAATGGGTGGCATGGTAAGTCGAGGCAGGACTCGGCGCCATCGAGCCGAAACGAGGTCACGACCGTATGGCCCCAAATGCCCTACCGTTTGCCATGGGCGGCCCTCCTGGAGCGCACGTCCGCCGTTGAAATTTTGCGCTGTCCCTGCGGCGGGGACCGTCGGGTGCTCGCGTTCTTGCCCGGGCCACGTCCCCGCGTCGGGCGGAACGGGTGCGGCCGCACCCGCGAAACTGGCCCCGCATGGACGGGTTCAGCTGACCACCGACCTTCTTCCTGCGTGGACTTCGCGACACCCTGTGGGCCGGGTTCGGAGGCTGGGGCGCCTCTTCGTCCTTGCCGTACCCAGCGCCGATCTCCGATACCACCTTGCGGCGCCCAAGGTAGTGTGCGCCCACCCGATGCCGTCCGTGCCGGCCAGAGCGAAGATCTCCGCGGCTCCGTCGCGCCATGTCTACGACGTGATCGTCATCGGCGGGCAACTGGGAGGCGCCGTCGCCGCGGCGCTGCTCGCCAAGCGCGGCTACCGAACGCTGCTGGTCGACCACGACGGCCTCGGCCCCGGCTACGAGCACGGCGGCTACCTGCTGCCCTACGCCCCATTCGTGGCCCCTTCGCTGAAGGCACTGCCTTCGTTCGACGAAGTGCTCACCGAGCTGGGCCTGAACACCGTCGCGCAGCGCATGCAGAAGCCGTCGGCGCCCGACCTGCAACTGGTGCTGCCGCGGTCCCGCATCGACTTGACCGCCGAAGAACCCCGCCGCCTGGCCGAGCTCGGGCGCGAGCTGGGCGAGGCCGGCGCCCAGGTGAATTCCGCCTACAAACTGCTGGCGGGCGCGCACGAGGGGACCGACGCCTTCTTCCTCGAACACCCCAACCTGCCCCCCGACGGCTTCTTCCAGTCCTATGGCTTGAAGCGGCAGATCGGCCGCCATCCCGGCCTGGCCGCGCTGCCCGGGCCCGCGGAGGACGGCCCGGCGCTCTCGCTGATTCGCGGGCTCCTGCCCTTCGTCAGCTTCCTCGACGCGCCGGCCGGGCCGGTGGCGCTCGGGCGGGCGCTGTCGCAGGCGCTGCTCGCGCTCAGCCGCTTCCCCGGAGACCGCGAGGGGCTGCGCGAGCTGTTGACGAGGAAGCTGACCGACCTGGGCGGCGAGGTGCTCGGGCGCGACGGCGGCGACCCCGCGGTCGTCGAGCAGTTGGTCTTCGACGGCGGCCGGCTGACCGGCGTCAAGGTGGTGCGGTCCGAGAACGAGTACCGGGCCGCGTGCGTGGTGGCCGCCACCGATTCGGCGGCGCTCCGGCGGCTGGTGCCCGAGAAGAAGCAGCACCGCGGCCTGGTGGCGGCGCTCGACCTGGTGGCCACCAAGCGCTTCCTCTTCGCGGTGAACTGGGTGCTGCCCGTCGACGCCCTGCCCCGGGGCATGGGCGAGCTGGTGCTGCTCGACACCGGCGACGCCGAGCTGGCGCCGCTCCTCGTGCAGACACTCCCCGTGCGCAAGGTCGGCGCCAAGCTCGACTCGGAAACCGAGCGGGTGGTGTGCGCCGGCGCCTTCGTACCGGCGACGACGCGCGACCTCGGCCAGGACACGCTGAAGGGGCTCGCCGACCGAATCTCGAGCCACTTAGAGCGGCTGATGCCGTTCGCCCGCGAACGCGCCACCCTGGTCTCGGCCCCCTACCTCGACGCCGACGGCGTGCGCGGCAGCAGGCTCCTGCCGCACCCCTTGTGCGAGGTCGACTCGGCGAAGGTGCTGGGAGTCACCGGCCTGGCCCAGCGCACCCCGGTGAAGAACCTCTTCCTGGCGAGCCGCGAGGTGCTGCCGGGGCTCGGCCTCGAAGGCGAAGTCCTGGCCGGCGCGCGGACCGCCCGGCTGGTGCAGGTGATGTTGAAGAAGCGCGACCCGCTCAGGCATTGACGCTCGGGGGGGGCCTTCTGTTAGGGTGCGCCCCCCATTCGGGGTACCAAGGAGTAGGTAGTCATGGCCTGGAAGTGCGACATCTGTGGCAAGCGCCCGCTGATCGGCAACAACGTCAGCCACGCCAACAACAAGACCAAGCGGCGGACGCTGCCGAACCTCCAGAAAGTCCGCGCCAACGTCGACGGCAAGGTCCAACGACTGCTCGCCTGCACCCGGTGCATCAAGGCCGGCAAGGTGATGAAGGCGGCCTGACGTAGGCCGAGCGAGGCCGATGAGGTTTCGCCGCCCCCCAGTCACCGAGCGCCGTCACCCCCGCTCGAGCTTTGTCGACCTGGCCACACCCGGCCAGGCCGTCCGCTGGATGCACGCCGAAGACTTGACCGCGGTGAGAGCGGTCGGCCGCGCGCTGCCCGCCGTGGCGCGCCTGGCGGGAGCGGCGGCGGCGGCGCTCAAGGCTGGCGGGCGCGTCGTCTACGTCGGAGCCGGCACCAGCG
>JAHFDQ010000357.1 GCA_023248915.1 Archangiaceae bacterium
GTCGGCGCGCGCAGCCTGGCACCGCGTCACCGGCGACGACGCGTTCGCAGACCTCGCCTACGAAGTCGCCGACTGGGCACTCGGGTTTCAGCAGGAGAAGACCGGAGCGTTCTTGAACGGCCACCAGCCGGACACCCCCGGCTACACCACCGGCCTGTACCTCGAGGGCATTGCCGCCGCCGCGTCGGTCGCCGTCCAGGAGAAGGCCGCGGGCCGCCACCACCGGTACCTCGACGCCTGCCGGCGCGGCCTCGGGTTTCTCGACTCGCTCGTGTACCAGGAGCGCGACAGGGCAGTTCTGCCCAACCTGGCCTGGGCGCTGGGGGGCGTCCGCTCTTCCCCGGTGCGCAGCGACGTCCGCATCGACTTCGTGCAGCACGCGCTCGCGGCGGTGCTGTCCATTCGTGCGGCGAAGGCAGGGGCCCGGTGAGCGCCCGCGCGCGCCCGAAGAAGCCCGTCGCCCTGGTCAGCATGCCGACGCTGGGCGCTCGGAGCCCCTCGTTCCAGCTCGCCCTGTTGAAGCCCACGCTCGAACGGGCGGGAATCGAGCTGCAGCCGTTCTCGCTCTTCGTGTACTTCGGCCGGCACATCGGCTGGCAGTTGAACGAGGTGCTGGCCAACGTGTACCCGTGCATGGCCGGCGAGTGGCTGTGGTCGAAGGCCGCGTTCGGCGACTTCGCCGACGACGAGGCCTACCTGGCGTACTACGAGAGGAACTTCCGGGAAATCTGCCGGGAAGCGGGCTGCACGCTCGGCGACCTCCGGCGGGTCCGCGAGCGCGCGACCTTCGAGTTCATCAACGAGATGGTCGAGTCGGTCGACTGGTCGCGGTTCTCGCTCATCGGCTTCAGCGTCGTGTTCCAGCAGATGGTGGCGACGCTGGCGATGGCCAAGGCGCTGAAGCGGAAGCACCCCCACATTCCCATCGTGCTGGGCGGGGCCACGTTCGAAGACGACATCGCGCTGCAGGTGATTCAGGCCAGCCCTGACGTCGACTTCGTCCACTGCGGCGACGGGGACGCGAGCTTTCCCGAACTGGTGAAGCGACTGCACGCGGGTAGGTCGATGACGGGGCTGCCCGGGCTGATGTGGCGCGACGGCGACCGCATCGTCTACGCCGGGCGCGCGCCGAACCTCGAGGACCTGAACCAGACCCCGACCCCCGACTTCGACGAGTACTTCTACGCCCGCTCGCACACCGGGTACGGCGCGAGCCCCGCGGCGGAGCCGCTGATACTGCCCATCGAGACGGCGCGCGGGTGCTGGTACGGCGCCAAGAATCACTGCACCTTCTGCGGGCTGAACCGGGCGGGCCTGGACTTTCGCGCCAAGAGCCCCGACCGGGTGCTGGAGATGCTGAAGGCGCTGTCGCGGCGCTACGACTTCCACCACTTCAACGCCATCGACAACATCCTCGCTCCTGAATACGTGACCGAGTTATTCGGCAAGCTGGCCGAAGCGCACACCGACCTGAAGCTGCACTACGAAATCCGCCCCAACCTGACGCGCGCGCAGTTGAAGATGATGCGAAGGGGCGGGCTGTTCTCGGTGCAGCCGGGCGTCGAGAGCCTGTCCACCCACGTGCTCGGCCTGATGAAGAAGCACACCACCGGGGTAAAGAACCTCGAGCTGCTCAAGTGGACGACCTATTACGGCATCGACAACCTCTACAACATCCTCACCGGCTTCCCCGGTGAGACGCGCGAGGATTACCGGCTGCAGGCGGACGTCATCAGGCAGATTCCGCACCTCCAGCCGCCGTACGCGATCGTCCAGGCCCGGCCCGACCGGGGGTCGCCGATGTACGAAGCGCCGCACAAGCACTCCATCTCGAGGCTCGAGCCGTCCGAGTGCTACCGGTACATCTTTCCGCCCGAACGCTTCGACTTGCGCAAGGTCGCCTACTACTTCGAGCACACCGTCCTGAACATCCTCCCCGACGAGGACTACGACGAATGCTACGTGCGGGTGGCCGACTGGCAGGCCCGCTGGAAGGAAGAGCCGAAGCCGTTCTTGAGGTACCGGAAGTCCTGGGACGCCCTCACCCTCGAGGACGGTCGCGGGGCCCAGGTGGTGAAGCACGCGCTCGCCGACCGGGCCGCGAAGCTCTACGAGCTGTGCGCCGAGGCGAGGCGGAAGGAAGACCTGGTGGCTAAGCTCGGCGATGAAGCTTGGGTGAGCCAGACGCTCGCCAGCCTGGTCGAGGCAGAGCTGGTGATTCTGCTCGATGGCAAGTACCTCGCGCTCGCCCTGCCCGAGAACCCCGACCACTGAAGCCCCCGGAGCGCCCGATGCTCGACGGCCTGATGATGGATTACCCGCTGACGCTCACGCACTTCCTCATGCGGGCGCAGGCGCTGTTCCCCCGCGCCGAGGTGGTGAGCCGGCTGCCCGACCGCTCGCTGCACCGGTGCACCTACGCCGACGTGGTTCGCCGGGCCTCGCGACTGGCAGGGGCTTTGCGCAGGCTTGGCGTCGGCCCGGGCGACCGGGTGGCGACGCTGTGCTGGAACCACCACGCGCACCTGGAGGCCTACTTGGGCGTGCCGGCCATGGGCGCGGTGGTGCACACCCTCAACCTGCGGCTGCACCCGAGCGAACTCGGTTACATCGCCGCGCACGCCGAGGACCAGGTCCTCATCGTGGACCAGTCGCTGTGGCCGCTCTTCGAGAAGTTTCGCCCCCAGGTGACGAGCCTCGAGCACGTGCTGGTGGTGCCCGACGGCGGCGCCACACCGTCCGGCGCGCTCGACTACGAGGCCGCGCTCGCCGCCGAACCCGCGGTGTTCGACTTCCCCCGCCTCGATGAGAACGCCGCCGCGATGCTCTGCTACACCTCGGGCACCACCGGGAAGCCGAAGGGCGTCCTCTACAGCCACCGCTCGACGGTGCTGCATGCCCTGGTGTGCGCCATGCGCGACACCCTGGGCGCCGGCCAGGACGACACCCTCTTGCCGGTGGTGCCGATGTTCCACGCCGCGGCCTGGGGCCTGCCCTACGCCGCCGCCGCCACCGGGGCCAAGCTGGTGCTGCCCGGCCCGCACCTCGACCCGACGTCACTGCTCGAGCTGATGGCCGGCGAGAAGGTGACCCTCGCCGCCGGAGTGCCCACTGTCTGGCTAGGCATTCTCGCCGCGCTCGACCAGGCGCCGGGAAGGTGGGACCTGCGCTCGGTGCGCAGCATGGTCATCGGCGGCGCGGCCGCGCCCGCGGCGATGATTGACGGCTTCAAGCGCCGCCATGGGCTGGAAGTGACCCACGCCTGGGGGATGACCGAGACCAACCCTATGGGCACCCTGGCGAAGGTGAAGCGCCACTTGGCGGGGGCGGACGACGCGGCGCTGTTGAAGGTGAAGTCCTCGCAGGGGTTTCCGGTGGCCTTCGTCGAACAGCGCCACGTCTCCGACGACGGCCGGGTGCTGCCCTGGGACGGCGAGACGATGGGAGAGCTCGAGGTGCGCGGCCCCTGGGTGGCCCGCGGCTATTACGGCGGCGAACACCTGGCCGGCGCGTTCGCCAAGTTCTGGATTCCCGAGGCCTTCCTGGTGGTGAAGCAGATTCCCCGCACCTCGACTGGCAAGTTCCTGAAGTCGAAGCTGCGCCAGGAATACGGCGAGCTCTTGATGAAGCCGGCGCCGACGGCCTGACGGGCGAGCGGCCCGCGCTCGACGCCGGCCCTACGTGAAGATTTCCAACGGGTTCCTCCCTGGCTTCTGTGCCCACAGCAAAGCAGGTCAGCGATGAAGATCGACGAGCAGGGGTGGCTGGTCTCCCGTCCTTCAACGAGACGACGGCGTGCCAGCATCAAGACCGAGGCGGCGAAGATCCTGGCCGGGCAGAGGAAGGCCGGGCGCATCGCCGCGGTGTACGAACGGTTCCTCGGGGGCAGAGGGAGTCCCGTGAAAAGGCCGGAGCTCAGCACGGGCCGACCCACAGATTGGCCACGCGTCTTGAGGTAGACTGCGCCCGATGTCGACGCCGGAGGAATCTTGAAGAGCGCCCGCATGGTTGGCCTCCTGCTCCTCGCCGGAACGGCCTCCTGGGCGGCGAACGGCTTGCCGCGTTTCGCGGTGCACCCGCTCGAGGTCGGCGACCTGAGCCCGAAGGACCAGGAAACGCTCGCCGCGCTGTGGGAGGTGCTGATCGCCAGCGTCCCGGACATCGAGATGGCGTCGGGTCCGCGGGTGAGCGAGGCGCTCGCCAACGCCGCGGGCAAGGACTGCCAGACGCGCGATAGCTGCCTTGCGTTTCTGGCCCAGTCCACCGACTCGGTGTACGGAGTGTTCGGGGCGCTGACGGTTTCACCGAAAGGCGACGAGCTCGTGGCGACGGCGCGGGTCGTGCGCCTGGACGGAGCGTTGGTCCGGCAGATTCCAGCACTTCGCCTCGAGCGAACCGGAGGGTCGAGCTTGGTGGAGAGCGGGCGCATTGCGTTGAAGCGCCTGGTGGACGAGCTCCAGCTCGGTGCGCTGCCGGCGTCGATCCCGGTGGTGGCGAGCGGCGCCGGGCAGGAGAGCGGCAGCGCCAAGGTGCCAGGCCCCGAGGTGAGGATGCCCGCGCCGATGCGGGTTGCCCCTATTGCGGTGGGAGGGGCCGGTGTCGCGGCCATGGCGGTGGGGCTGGGCTTCGGCGTGGCGGCCCTGGCGGACAGGGGCAGTCTGCAAACGGACGGGACGAACCGCTACGTGACGGGCGAGCAGGCGGTGCGCGCGGCCGGCGTCGACCGGAACGCTTCGGTGGCGTTGGTGCTCGTGGCGGCCGGAGGAGCGGCGGTCGTCACCGGCCTCGGGCTGCTCGTCCTCCCGCCGGGCCCGAATCCCCCGTCGGCCCCACGGGTGGCAGTCGCACCGACAAGGGGTGGTGCGGCACTCACCCTGTCGAGTGAGTTTTGACCATGCTCAGACGCTCGTGTTGGTGGGCAGTGGCGCTGGTGACTGCGGCGGGGTGCCGGTGCGCTCCAGGGCTCCGGTGCGCAGACGACACCGAGTGCATGGGCGGGAAGTGTGAGCTCGGCTTCTGTGTCGCGCCCGACCTGGGGAGCGACGCCAGCGGAGGTGCCGGAGTCGATGGTGGCGGAGTCGATGGCGGCGGAGTCGACGGCGGCGGAGTCGACGGCGGCGGAGTCGACGGCGGCGGAGTCGACGGCGGCGGAGTCGATGGCGGCGGAGTCGATGGTGGCGGTGGAGGCGCCACGGCGATTCGCTTCACCCCTGATTTCGTTTTCGCTACAGTCGCCAATTTCTGCGCCGGCCCGCTGACGGTAGAGACGCGCGATCTGCTCAACGCCGTTGCGCCTGTCTCGGTGCTCACGAACGTGACTCTGTCCAGCGACCCTTCGGGAGTCACCTTCTTCGACGCTGCGGGCTGCGCGGGAGGTGGGACCGCGGCAGTGAACATTCCCAGCGGCGGGAGCACCGTGAGCTTCTACGCGCGGGCGACCGTGGCGGCGAGCTACACCCTGACCGCTGCGGGAGCGGGCCTGGGCGAAGACACCCAGTCGTTCGACGTCAGCGCCGCCGCGGCGGCCAAGCTCGACTTCCAGCCGAGCTCGCAGACCATCAAGGCGGGAGCATGCTCCGCGGCGGTCACGGTCGAGCGTCAGGACCCGTTCGACAATCCGGTGGCGGCGGGCGGGGCTCTCACCGTCGACCTCGCTTCGAGCGCCACCGGCGGCACCTTCACCTTCCACACTGCCTCGGACTGCGGCAGCGGATCGAGCGTGACCGGCGTGGACGTTCCGGCGCTGAGCTCGAGCACGACCGTCTACCTCAGCGCGACGAAGGCCGAGGTTGTGGAGGTGACGGGCTCGGGCGGGGGCTTGACCAGCGACATCCACACCCTGACCGTCGTCCCGGACGACGCTTCGAAGGTCGCCTTTGCCGGGGCCCCGCCTTGGGTGCTCTTGAACACCTGCAGCGCCCCGATCACCGTGCAACTGCAGGACCGGTTCGGCAATCCGGTGATCGCGGGCGCCGGCACCCCCGTGGTGCTGACCGACGATTCGACCAACTTCGATTTCCACCTGGCGGCAGATTGCAGCGACCCGGCGACCGGGACCGCGACGATTCTCGCCGGCCAGTCGTCGACCCCGGTCTACGTTCGGAGCAGCACGAGTGACCCGCAGGTGACGATGACCGCGAGCGTGGTCGGGCTGACCGCGGGTGCTCAGGACCTCGACGTCAGCGGTATCGCGAGCAAGCTGGTGTTCATCAACCTGGCCCGCGCCATCTACGCCGGGACCTGCTCGGAGGTGCTGACGGTGCAGCGCCAGGACACGGGCAGCGCCCCGGCCACCATCGACCCGCTCACCGTCACCCTGTCGAGCGCCGCCGCGGGCGGGCTCACGTTCCACGCCGACTCGTCGTGCTCCACCCCGGGTGTTTCCTCGGCGCAGATAGGCGACGGCCAGTCTTCGGTCGACTTCTACGTAAGGGCCAACGTGGCCCAGACCGTGTTGCTGACCGCGACCGCGGCAGGCTCTGGTCTGAACGACGGCCAGCAGTCGTTCACCACCAACGTTGGGCCGCCAGCCATGCTCAGTTTCACCAGTCCATCGCCCCAGACACTCGCCGCGCTCAACTGTTCGGCGCAGACGACGGTCACCCTCCAGGACCTGGGTGGCAACCCGGTGGACGCGGGGGGCACAGGTCGGCTCATCACCTTCTCGGCGACCCCCGCAGGGCCCAACCTCACGTTCTGGACCGATGCCGCCTGCACCAAC
>JAHFDQ010000358.1:0-4527 GCA_023248915.1 Archangiaceae bacterium
CTACACCGACCTGCAGGTACGGTCTCTGCTTCGGCAAGAACCCGACGCGACGGGAACCTGGCGGTGGGCGATCGACCCCTACCAGGGCTGCGAGCTGGACTGCCCGTTCTGCGCGTCGCGCCAGCCTCACCACGGGCCCGGCGCGGTGCGCCCTTCCGAGCGGGTCGTCGGCGTGCGGACCAACGCGGTGGGGGCGCTCCTGCGCGACCTGCGCGAGCAGGAAGGGCGGCGAGCGAAGCTGGTGCTCGGCTCGTCCTGCGACCCTTGGCAGCCGGCCGAGGAACGCTTCCACCTCACCCGCGCCATCCTCACCGCCCTCTGCGACGTCGACGGCCTGGGGCCGCTCGAGGCCAACACCCGCTGCTCGCTGGTCGCGCGCGACACCGACCTGCTGTTGAAGCTCTCGGCGAAGGTCCCGGTGCGCGTCGTCCTGTCCATCGCGACCCTCGACGACGGGTTGAGCCAGACCATCGAACCGCGTGCTCCCGCGCCGCTGAGAAGGCTGGCCGCGCTGGAAGCGATGGCGCGCGCCGGGCTCGACGTTGAGCTGTCGGTGTCGCCGGTGCTGCCCGGGTTCCCGGAACAGGAGAGGGGGCTGGAAGCGCTGCTCACCCGCGCGGCGCACGCCGGAGCCCGCTGCGCGACGCTTTCCTTCGCCGACTTCAGGTCGGGTCGGGCCCATTCGCTGAAGTCGCACCTGGCGGTGGCCTACCCGCAGCTCGCCGGGAAGCTGCGGGCGCTGGCAGCGTCGCGGGCCCGCCGCGAGCAGGCGAAGAGCGACCTGGTGAGCAGCTTCGAAGACTGCTGCAAGCGGCTCGGGCTCGCCTTCTTGCACGGCCCTTGGTCACCGAGTCCCCCCCGGCGCGAGCCCCCGGCGCAGCTCGCGCTCTTCGAGCTCGTCACCTCGCACTAGCGCGTCAGCGGCCCGTCGAAGCTCTTGCCGCGAAGGTCCACGTAGAAGTGGTCGCCCACCAGCGTCACCGCCAGCCTGCTGCGCCGCTCGTCCACCGCCGACAGCGCTCGAAGGAAGTCGGGTTCCACCGCGGCCAGGTCGGCCTTCGACACCCGCGACGCCTTCGTCTCGCGCGCCTCGGCCAGGAAGGCCTCGAGCCTTGCCGGAGAGTCGAAGAGGACCGCCACCTGCGCCTTCGGATTCTGGTCGACCGCGCGCTGGATTTTCAGCGGGTCGGCCTTGCCGACGCGAATCCAGCGGGTCACCTGGCCCGTGTAGTCGCGCGCCTCGAGGTCGGGCGTGTCCGCGTCGGACAGCCCCGGGCCGAACGCGAGCCGCTCTTCCCACTGCCAAGAGAACGCGAGCACCCGCAGCCACACTCGCTCGAGGGTCTCGGAAGGGTGCCTCGCCGCCTTGAGCGAGAGCTGCTGGTCGATTCCTCGGTCGACGTTCGACAGTGCGATCTGAAAGTCGTAGAGCGTCGCTCCGAGGGCCATCGCGGCCACTGTACAGCAGGATACCTTCAGCGCGACGCGGGCCGGGGCGCCGGCAGCTCGACCATTCCCTTCACCCCGGGCAGGTCGCGCAGCAGCCCCAGCTCGGCGTCGTCGAGCAGCGTCACCCGAGTGACACGCAACGCCGGCAGGCGTAACTCGAGGCGCCAGCGCCCCTTGGGGCCCGGCTGCCGGGTGAAGGTGGCCGACTGCCCGCAGGCGTGGGCCGCGAGGAGGTCGCGGCGGAGGGCCGTGAGGCGCCGCGCCGTGCGCAGGGCCAGGCGCCCCTCGGCGCTCTCGAAGGTGTGGAAGTGCCGGTTGCGCGACAAGGCCGCGTCGGCCTCGCACAGGCGCACCACCAGACGGCGGACGAAAGCGTCCATCGACTTCTGAAGATAACATCCGCTAACTTCGCCCGACGCATGCGACGCCCTTCGCTTTGGCTCCTCGCGCTCGCCCTGGTGGCCGGCGGTTCGGCTTGCAAGAGCTCGGAAGAGGCGGCCGCCCAGGCGAAGCTGAACGAAGTCAACCAGGCGATGGCCGACGGCCGGGCCGCGCTGGCGGCCGGGGCCTACGAGAAGGCCGCCGACCACTTCAAGCAGGCCGCCTCGGTGGCTCCGAGAGACCCTCAGCCCTACCTGGGCCTCGCCGAGGCCTACGCGCAGCAGGGCAATGACGCCGCGGCCGTGCTGTCGCTCAAGCAGGCCGAGGACCTGGCGCCGCGCGGAGCCGACCCGGCGATTCGCAAGCAGCGGGCCCTGCTGTTGCGGCGAATGGGAATGGTGGGGCAGTCGATCGCCGTGTGGGTCGAGCTGCGCGACTCGGGTCAGCTTTCCGACGCCGAGACGCTGGCCCTGGCGCGGCTGCAGGCCCATTCCGGCGACGTCGAGTCGGCGTACCGGACGCTCGAGCGGGTGCAACAGAAGAAGCCCGACGACCCCGGCGCCAAGGTGGTCGAGGCCGAGATTCTGCTGGTCGCCGGCGAAGAGATGCTGGCGGCCAAGCTGATGGACCGGCTCTTGGCCGAGCACCCCGACCTGGCCTCGGCGCGGCTGTTGCGGGCTCGGTACTTCCTGAACAGCGGGTACCCCGACCTGGCCTGGACCGACCTGTCGGCCCTGCGCGCCGGCGACCTCGGCCAGCCCGAGGCCATCGAGCTGAAGGCCCGGGTGCTGAACCAGCTCAAGCGGTACGACGAGGCGGTGGCGGCGATCAAGCAACTGGTCGACGCCAGGCCGCGCGACCCCGAGCTCTTGGCCCAACTGGCCGAGACGATGCTCAACGCGGGTAAGCCCGACGAGGCGCGGGCCCTGGTGGACAAGGCGCTGGGCCTGAAGCCGAAGTTCGCCGGGGCCTTGTACGTGCGGGCCCGTGCGCTCGAAGAACAGGGCGAGCTCAAGCAGGCCGCCGAGGCCTACCAGGCGGCGCTCAAGTCCAACCCGGGCTTCGGGCCCGCCCTGTCGCGCATCTGGCGCATTCACCAGCACCGCGGCGACAAGGGCGAGGCGATGGGGGCGCTCGAGCGGCTCTTCTTCATGGGCGAAGCGTCGGCCGACGAGAAGATCTCGCTGGCCGAGCTGTACGCCGAGAGCCGCACCAACCTCGACCGCGCCGGCCGCCTGGTGGACGAAGCGCTGCGGCGGACGCCCGACGACACCCGGCTGAAAGAGCTGCGCGCGTCGATTGCCAAGCTGCCCGGGGGCTCGCGCTCGCCCGGGGTCATCATCATGAAGCGCGGGCGGTAGCCTGCTCGAACCTGTCGTGCAGAGGTCACCATGCCACGCGTCTCAAGACTCACCACTGGGCCCGTCGGCGCTCCCGCCGCGTCGGTCTCTACCGTTCAGACGAAGAAGTTCTCCAACGTGCCGTTGGACGCCCAGGGCCGGACGGCGAGACTCTCGGTCGTCCTGCCCCCTGACGTGATGAGCGTCTCGATCTTCGTCAACGGCAAGAAGGACAGCGAGTACCTGGTCGAGCACTTCGACTCGAACGGCCAGGTCCTCACCGACGAGCGGCCGCCCGGGGTTCGCATGCCCGCCGACGAATTCACCCAGAATCCGTTCGACGCCGGGCCCCTTCGCAGCCCCAACCGTTCGGTGGTCGGCGCCTTCCTGGGCAAGGCCCAGTTCATGGCGCCCAACAATCCCCGGGTGGCGCTCGGCGGGGGCAAGGCCGAGTTCTCGGTGCGCGGATTTGGTGGAAGCTCGACGGCGACCGTCGCGACCCCCGCCACCGGCGCCGTCGACATTCAGGTGCAGATCAAGCGAGGCCCGAAGAACGTCGTGCGGGGCAGGCTGCCGCTGAACCTCTATTTCACAGGCAGCGGCGGGTACACGGCGAAGACCGCCGCGCAGTCGCCCATCATCAAGGCCGCGCTCGAGAAGCTGACCGCCGCATACGCGGCCGCGGGCATCGAGGTGGGGCCGGTGACCTACAACGCCGTCTCACCGACGTTCGCGAAGGTCTCGTCGGGCGCCCAGGTTCAAGAGATGTTCGAGTCGCCCGCGGAACGCAAGGGCGTGAACCTCTTCTTCGTCAACGACCTGACCGCGGTGGGAGGCACGGCGGTCGGGGCGAGCGCCGGTCTGCCCGGGCCGGCGAGCAACGGAAGCCTCAGGAGCGGCGTGCTCATCGCGACCCGCGACATCCCCATCACCTTCGGGTCGGTGGAATCGGGGAGCAACGCTCTCGCGGGTCCGATGATTCACGAGGTCGGCCACTACTTGAGCCTCTTCCACACCGCCGACACCTTCATGCGGGTCGAGGACCAGCTCGCCGATACCTCCGCCAACGACACTCACAACGTGATGTTCCCGTCAGACACAGAGGCCCCTTCCTTCTCGAAGGACCAGGCCTGGGTGATGTTGCGGCACCCGGCGGTCGAGAACTTCAACCCCCGGTGAGCTCAGGGAGCGCCCCTACTCGATCCAGTCGGGCCAGATGGCGTCGAGCGCCTTGGCCTTCAGCCGGTCGAAGAAACTGCCCGCGCTGGTGATTCGCCGCGACTTGCCGGCCCAGCCTCCCACGACGTCGCGGTCGAAGAAGGCGCGCTCGTAGGCCTGCACCCACTGGGGGTCGTCC
>JAHFDQ010000358.1:4537-6686 GCA_023248915.1 Archangiaceae bacterium
AGATGATCTCGCGGTTCTGCTCGAGGGCGACGTTGTCCACGTTGGACGACCCGATGGTCGCCATGCGGCCGTCCACCGAGAGGCTCTTGGTGTGCACCGGGGTGGGGTAGGCGTAGATCTCGACGCCGGCATCGAGCAGCCGCTGGTAGTTCTTCGAAGCGACGTCGCCGAGCAAGCCGAAGTTCGACCCGACGATGTAGCGGACCTTCACGCCCCGCGCCCTCGCGGCCACGAGCGCGGACAGGATCTCGTCGTTCATCGGGAAGCTGTTCTCGACGTTGACGTGATCGGTCGCGCTGTCGATCATCGCGCAGTAGGCGCGCTTGATGTTCACGTCCTTGCCGTCGGTGTGCTCGATGACGCGAACCGCCGACCCGCCGTCGGCCGCCGGCGGAGGCGTTTTGGCCTCGGCGCCCCACGCGGGCACGGTGCCGCCGGCCGCGTGCCAGGTGTCCCAGAAGTTGCGGTTGACGTCCGCCACCGCCGGGCCCTGCATCTTCATGAACACGTCGTGGTAGCGCCCCGGCACGGCGCGGTCGCCCAGGTACTTCTCGCCGGTATTCATTCCGCCCAGCATCGCCACCGACGAGTCGGTCACCGAGGCGTCGACCACGATGGACTTGCGGTGGTCGCGGTGCAGCGAGTCGCCGACGTTCTTCAAGCCGATGGGGTGGTAGACCTTGACGTCGACGCCCGCCGCCCGCAGCCGGTCGAGCAGCGGGTTGGTGCCGGTCAGCTCGCGCGCGCCGAACCCGTCGACCAGCACCTTCACGTCGACGCCCTTGGCCTTCGACTTGATGAGCTGGTCGACCACCTTCGACGTCACCGGGTCGTCGGGCGGGAAGTGGAAGGTCTCGTATTGGATCGTCTTCTTCGCCGAGTCGAGCGTCTTCAGAATTTCGGGCAGCGCCTTCTCGCCGTCCACCATCACGCTCAGCGAGTTGCCCTCGGTGCGCGTCGAACCGGTGAGCTGGTCGAGCTTCTGGTTGAGCAAGTCATTGGCGCTCACCGGCACGGGCTTGCCGCCGAACGAGGCCGAGGTCGCCAGCGCCGCGTCGAGCTCGCCCAGCACCCTCTGGCGGAAGGCCGTGTCGTAGGTCTTCGTCTGCACGCCGGAAAAGTTCGGGGGCAGGTTCGCGTCGCCCGCCCTCACGTCGTGGATGAAGGCCCTGCCGCCCGCGTGCGTGTAGGCCTCGGCGTCGCCGTACTTGTCGTCGCCCAGGCCGAAGATCTTCGCGTTCGGGTAGGCGGCCTTCAGCATCGCCAGCTCGCGCGTCTTGAACTCGCCCTGCGCCCGGGCCTGGGCCGAGTTGGTCGGGTCGAGGTCCGACATCGCCAAGCCCGTCCGGTTCAGCAAGATGCCGTCGGGCAGTTGCTTCAGGAAGGCGTCGTTGAGCGGCGCCATGCCGTCGGTGCCGGCCGAGAGGTACACCACCGGCACGCCGCGCGAGGCGACGCCCTCGAGCAGCTCGCGGGCCCCGGCGATGGGAGGTTGAGTCTGGCCCTCGGCAAGCTTGACCACGCTGGTCTCGCGCAAGGTGTCGTCGATGTCCGAGACGAAGATCGGCCCGTCGTAGTCTCGGGGGAGCGCCAGCACCCGCTGCTCGGCCGTCTTTCCGGCCGCCTCGAGCTGAACCCTGACCAGGCCGCCCCTCTTCGGGTCGAGCCCCCGAATCGGGCCACCCTGGGTCAGCTCGGCCAGCGTCATCGGTTCGAAGCCGTTCGCGTCGGTGCGGCCCCCGGACAGCTTCGGCCCACCCTGCACGCTGTAGGTGACTTCCTTGCCCGCGGCCGCCTTCGCCGTCATCACCGACGCCCCGTGCAACAGCACTGCCCCCAGCGGCTCGGTCTTCACCCGCGCGCCGCCCGCGTCGCCCCCGACCAGCCGGCCGGTGCCCGGTTCGAGCACGACGAAGCCGTCCTTGCCGTCGAGCAACGACGTCGAAAGGGCCGGGTGCATCACCCCGTCGACCAGCTTCTTGGCTTCGGACAGGCCGTTGCGCACCACGTTGCCCACCGCCTCGAACAGGCCGTGCGAGGCGCGCTCGGGAACCGGGGCGCCGGCGGCGTCGGCGCGCTTGCCGGCCGGAGCTGGCGGAGCTGCGGGCGGAGTGGAGACCGGGGGCCTCCCGGCCGGCTTCTTCACGTC
>JAHFDQ010000359.1 GCA_023248915.1 Archangiaceae bacterium
TGGGGGTTCCTGTCTAGATCGACTGCTCGGCCCGGTGGACGATGCGGGTCATCACCGGCAGCTTCGCCTGGGCCAGCTTCAAGGCCGTGTGGGCGATTTCCTTCGTCATGCCTTCCATCTCGTACAGAATGCGGCCCGGCTTCACCACCGCGACGTAGTACTCGACGCCGCCCTTTCCGGTGCCCATACGGGTCTCGGCGGGCTTCTTGGTGATGGGCTTGTCCGGGAAGACGCGAATCCAGATCTTCCCGCCGCGCTTGACGTAGCGGGTCATCGCGACCCGGGCCGCTTCGATCTGGCGCGAGGTCAGCCAGCCCGGCTGAAGGCTCATCAGGCCGAACTCGCCGAACGACAGGTCGCAGCCGCGGTACGCCTTCCCAGGCGTCCGGCCCTTGTGCATCTTGCGGTGCTTTTGACGTGAAGGCTGAAGCATCGTGGTTCCTCGTGATTAGCGGGCGGGCTGCGCGGGCTGGCCGGCCTTGCCGGGGAGTACCTCGCCCTTGCAAATCCAGACCTTGCAGCCGATTTTTCCGTAGGTGGTCTTTGCCTCGGCGAAGCCGTAGTCGATGTCGGCGCGAAGGGTGTGCAGCGGCACCCGGCCCTCGCGGTACCACTCGTAGCGCGCCATCTCGGCGCCGCCCAGGCGGCCCGAACAGGCGACCCGAATGCCCTTGGCGCCGAACTTCATCGCCGTCTGGATGGCCTTCTTCATCGCGCGCCGGAAGGCGATGCGCCGCTCGAGCTGGGTGGTGATGTTCTCGGCCACGAGCTGGGCGTCGATCTCGGCCTTCCGGACCTCGACGATGTTGAGGAACACCTCGTTCTTGGTGAACGCCTGGATGTCCTTCTTGATGGTCTCGATGCCCGCGCCGCGCTTGCCGATGACGATGCCCGGCCGCGCCGTGTGCACGTTCACCTTGACCTTGTTCGCCGCGCGCTCGATCTCGACCTTCGAGACGCCGGCGTGGGCCAAGGTCTTCTTCACGAACTCACGAATGTGAATGTCCTCGTGAAGCCACAGGGCGTAGTTCTTCTCCTCGTACCACTTGGAGTCCCAGGTCTTGATGATTCCGAGGCGAAACCCGATCGGATGTACTTTCTGGCCCAACGTTCTCTCCTCGCGAAAAATCAGCTCTTCTTGGACTTGGACTCGTCGGCCAGCACCACGTGCACATGGCTCGACTTCTTCTTGACCGGCGTCGCCCGCCCCATCGCCCGCGCCAGGAAGCGCCGCACCGACGCGCCCTGGTCGACCGAGATCGTCTTCACGAACAGCCGGTCGACGTCGACCTGGCCCTTCGACTGGTCGGTCGCGTTCGCCACCGCGCTGCGAATCAGCTTCGCCACCGGCACCGCCGCCGCCCGCTTTGTGAACTTCAAGATGTTGAGCGCCGCCTCGACCGGCTTGCCCCGGACGAGCGACGCCACCACCGCCACCTTGCGGGGCGCCATGCGCAGGTTCCTCAGGTGTGCTGTCGATTCCATGGACGTTCCTTACTTGGCCGGGCCGGCGGGCTTGGCGACCTTCTTCTCGGCCGAGTGGCCGATGAAGGTGCGGGTCGGGCTGAACTCGCCCAGCTTGTGGCCGACCATGTTCTCGGTCACGAAGACCGGAACGAACTTGCGGCCGTTGTGCACCGCGAAGGTGTGCCCGACGAACTCGGGCAGAATCGTCGACCGGCGCGACCAGGTCTTGACCACCTTCTTCTGGTTGGCCTTCGACATCGACTCGACCTTCGAGGCGAGGTGCTTGTCGACGAACGGACCCTTCTTGATTGAACGAGCCATGCGGTTCCTCTACTGGCTGCGGACGCCCTGACGGCGGCCCGAGATGATGAACTTGTCGGTGCGCTTGTTGCGGCGCGTGGTGAGCCCCTTGGTCTTCTGACCCCACGGCGACACCGGGTGCGGGTTGCCCTGCCCTGACTTGCCTTCGCCGCCGCCGTGCGGGTGGTCGACCGGGTTCATCGCCACGCCGCGCACCGTGGGCCGAATGCCCAGCCAGCGGCTTTTTCCCGCCTTGCCCACCCGGATGATCTCGTGGTCGATGTTGCCCAGCTGCCCGATGGTGGCCCGGCAGTTGATCAGCACCTTGCGCACCGCGCCCGACGGCAGGCGCACCTGCGCGTACTCGCCTTCCTTCGCCATCAGCTGGCCCCAAGAACCGGCCGAGCGGATCATCTGCGACCCGCGCCCGGGCTTGAGCTCGATGTTGTGAATCACCGTGCCCACCGGGATGTTCTGCAGCGGCAGCGCGTTGCCGGGCCGGATGTCGGCCGTGGGGCCGGTGTGCAGCGTATCGCCTACCACCAGCCCGACCGGCGCGAGGATGTAGCGCTTCTCGCCGTCTGCGTAGTGCAACAGCGCGATGTTCGCGGTGCGGTTCGGGTCGTACTCGATGGTCGCCACCCGGGCCGGCACGGCGTCCTTGTCCAGGCGTTTGAAATCGATGACGCGGTAGCGGCGCTTGTGGCCTCCGCCCTGGTGCCGGCGGGTGATGTGGCCGTGCACGTTGCGCCCGCCCGAGCGCTTGATGGCCTCGGTCAGCCCCTTCTCGGGCCGGTCACGGGTGATGTCCGAGAAGTCGGACACCGTCATCAGGCGGCGCGCGGCCGACGTCGGCTTGTATTTCTGAATGCCCATTTAGACCGCGCCTCCTTCGAACAGCTCGATCTTGTCGCCCACCTTCAGCGTCACGATCGCCTTCTTGAAGTTGGGCCGCTTGCCCATCGACTTGCCGACCCGCTTGATCTTCCCGCGCACGATGTTGGTGCGAACGCCCTCGACCGTGACCTTGAACAGCGCCGAGACGGCGTGGGCCACCTCGTGCTTGGTGGCCGCGCGGTCGACGAGGAACGAGTACTGGCGCAGCTTCTCGCGCGCCTTGTCCAGCTTCTCGGTGATGACCGGGCCCTTGATGACGTTGGTTGGGTGCATGACTGCTCCTAGGCCTTGCCCGCCCGGGCCTTGCCGACGAGGGCGCCTTCGATCGCCTTCGCGTCGGCCGAGGTCAGTACGAGGTTCTTCCGCCGCAGCACCGCCTCGAGGTTCAGCCCTTCGGGGGGCAGCACGTCGAACCGTTCGAGGTTGCGCACCGCGCGGTGCAGCTTCAGGTTCTTCGCCTCGTCGATCACCAGGGCGTTCTCGAGCTTCAGCCGGGTGGTGAGCACCTTCAGGGCCTTGGTCGTCTTGCCCTCGGGCAATTCGAAGTCCTTGACGATGACGAGCGACTTCTCGCGAGCGCGCAAGGAAAGGACGGCCTTCAAGGCGCCCTTCCGGACCTTCTTCGGAGGCCGGTAGGTGTAGTCGCGGGGCTTCGGCCCCATGGCCTTGCCGCCGCCGACCCAGTGCGAGGCGCGAATCGACCCCTGGCGAGCGCGGCCGGTGCCCTTCTGCTTCCAGGGCTTCTTGCCGCCGCCGGAAACCAGCGAGCTGTTCTTCACCGCCACCGTGCCCGCGCGGCGGTTGATCTGCTGAGCCTTCGCCACCTCGTAGAAGAGGTTGGGGTTGGGTTCGGCGCCGAAGACGTCGTCGGAGAGCTCGATCTCCGAGACCTTCTTCATGTCCAGATCGACTACGTTGAATTTCGCCATGACCTTGCCTCCGGTCGGCCGCGCGGGGCGGCTACGACTTGATCTCCACGTCCACGCCGGCGGACAAGTCCAGCTTCATCAGCGCGTCCAGCGTCTGCTGGGTGGGCTCGAGAATGTCGAGCATGCGCTTGTGGGTACGAATCTCGAACTGCTCGCGGCTCTTCTTGTCCACGTGCGGCGACCGCAGCACGGTGAACTTGTTGATCCGGGTCGGAAGCGGGATCGGGCCGGCCACCTTGGCGCCTGTGCGCCGGGCCGTCTCGACGATCTCTCCCGCGCTCTGATCCAAGAGCTTCGAGTCGTACGCCTTCAGCCGGATTCGAATCTTCTGTGTCGCCATTCGTAGTTCCTTCTGCCGCGCGTCACGAGACCCGAGAACGACCCGAGCTGCTGGTTGTCACAGAACCGTGAAGCGAAGGGGGGCGGCTCTTAACACTGGGACGCCCCGGATTGCAACTGCCAGACTCCCCTTATTCGATGATTTCGGCCACTGCGCTCATGGGCTCCTTGCCGACGGGTTCAGTTTCCCCGGACCTTGGCGACGAGCTCGTCGCCGACGTTCCTCGGCACCGGGGCGTAGTGCCTGAACTGCATGGTGTAGGTGGCGCGGCCCTGGGTGCGGCTGCGCAGGTCGGTGGCGTAGCCGAACATCGAGGCCAGCGGCACCTCGGCGTCGATGACCTGGGCCCCGTGGCGGGGCGCCATGGCATGAATTTTTCCGCGCCGCGCGTTCAGGTCGCCGATGACGTCGCCCATGAACTCCTCGGGCGTGACAACCTCGCAGCTCATGATCGGCTCGAGCAGCACCGGGCCGGCGTGGTTGCAGGCGTCCTTGAACGCCATCGACCCGGCGATCTTGAAGGCCATCTCGTTCGAGTCGACGTCGTGGGACGACCCGTCGAACACCTCGACCCGGACGTCCACCATCGGGTAGCCGGCCAGGACGCCGGACGTCATCGCCTCGACCACGCCCTTCTCGATGGGGGCGATGAACTCGCGGGGTATGGCGCCGCCGATGATCTTGTTCTCGAAGACGAAGCCCTTGCCCATCTCGTTGGGCATCACCCGCAGCCAGCAGTGGCCGTACTGGCCCCGGCCGCCGGTCTGCTTGATGTAGCGCCCTTCGGCCTCGGCGGTCGTGGTGATCGTCTCTCGGTACGCGACCTGGGGCTTGCCGACGTTCGCCGAAACTTTGAACTCGCGCAGCAGCCGGTCGACGATGATCTCCAAGTGCAATTCGCCCATGCCGGAGATGATGGTCTGCCCGGTCTCGGGGTCGCTGCGCACGCGGAACGACGGGTCTTCCATCGCCAGCTTCTGCAGCGCGGTCGCCAGCTTCTCCTGGTCGTCCTGCGACTTCGGTTCGAGCGCCGGGTCGATGACCGGGTCGGGGAACTCCATGCGTTCTAAGACGATGGGCTTGTTCTCGGCGCACAGGGTGTCGCCGGTGGTGGCCAGCTTCATGCCCAGCACCGCGCAGATGTCGCCGGCGTAACACTCGGTGATCTCGTCGCGCTTGTCGGCGCGCATCTGCACCAGCCGAGACACCCGCTCGCGCTTGCCCTTCACCGAGTTGTAGCAGTACGTGCCCGCCTCGAGCCGACCCGAGTAGACCCGGATGAAGGTCAGCCGATCCGCGAACTGGTCGGTCATGATCTTGAACGCCAGCGCAGAGAACGGGCTGTCGTCGGCCGTCGAGCGGGTGTCGTCCTCGCCCTTGGGAGTCCGCCCGTGCACCGGCGGAATGTCGAGCGGCGACGGCAGGTAGTCGACCACCGCGTCCAGCACCGGTTGCACGCCCTTGTGCTTGTAGGCCGACCCGCACAGCACCGGGAACAGCTTCAGCCCGATGCAGCCCTTGCGGATACCGGCCTTCAGCTCGGGCTCGGTGATCTCCTTGCCTTCGACGAACTTCACGGTCAGCGCGTCGTCGAGCTCGGCCACCTGCTCGACCAGCTGCGCCCGCGCCTCGACGGCGTGCGCCGCGAGCTCGGGTGGAATGTCCACGACGTCGTATCGCGACCCCAACTCGGTGTCGTGGAACACCAGGGCCTTCATCTTGATGAGGTCGATGACGCCCCGGTGCTTCTCTTCGGACCCGAGCGGCAGCTGCAAGACACAGGGCTTGGCGCCCAGCTTCTCGCGAATGGTGCGCACCGACATCTCGAAGTCGGCGCCCACCCGGTCCATCTTGTTGACGAAGCAGATTCGGGGCACGTGGTACTTGTCCGCCTGCCGCCACACCGTCTCGGACTGCGGTTCGACCCCGTTCACCCCGTCGAAGAGCGCCACCGCGCCGTCGAGCACGCGCAGCGAACGTTCGACCTCGATGGTGAAGTCGACGTGGCCCGGCGTGTCGATGATGTTGATGCGGTACTTCTGGTCGTCGTGCGCCCAGAAGCACGAGATGGCGGCCGAGGTGATGGTGATGCCGCGCTCGCGTTCCTGCACCATCCAGTCGGTGGTGGTGGTGCCTTCGTGCACCTCACCCATCTTGTGAATCGCGCCGGTGTAGTAGAGCACTCGCTCGGTGAGGGTGGTCTTCCCGGCGTCGATGTGCGCCATGATCCCGATGTTGCGGTACCTCTCGAGCGGGTATTCACGGGGCATCGAAGAACTCGGAACGAGCCGGGGGATTGTCCCCGGCGACCGACCTCCTGGCGAATGTCAAAGAGCCTGAATTCGGAACTGCGACGGCGGTTGTCTTACCAGCGGTAGTGCGCGAAGGCCTTGTTGGCTTCCGCCATCTTGTGCGTGTCTTCGCGCTTCTTCACCGCGTTGCCGCGGTTGTTGGCGGCGTCCATGATCTCGCCGGCCAGCTTCTCTTCCATCGTCTTCTCGCCACGACCCTTCGAGAAGGTGATCAGCCAGCGCATGCCCAGCGCCACGCGGCGGTCCTGGCGGACCTCGACCGGCACCTGGTAAGTGGCGCCGCCCACGCGGCGAGACTTCACCTCGAGGCTCGGCTTGACGTTGTCGATCGCCTTCTTGAACGTCTTCAGCGGGTCTTCCTTGCCGCGCTCTTCCACCAGCGCGAAGGCGCCGTAGCAGACGCGCTCGGCAATCGCCTTCTTGCCCTTGCGCA
>JAHFDQ010000057.1 GCA_023248915.1 Archangiaceae bacterium
GCCCCCGCCGGCCGCCGCCGAGGCCGAGACGCCCGCGGCGCGCCTTTCGCGAATCCGCATCAGCTTGCGGGGCAGCGACCTGCCGCTGGGCAACCTGCTGAATCAGATTGCCCGGTCGGCGCACCTGGCGCTGGTGGTGGACAAGGACGTGCGGCTCGAAACCAAGGCGCCGTCCACCGACCTGGACGCCTCTCCGCTGGACGCGGCGCTGGCCATCGTCCTGACTCCGCTCGGCTACAGCTACGAGGTCGACGCCGACCGCAACTTCTTGCGCATCTTCATCTATGCCAGCCGCACCTTCCGGATTGCGATGCCGGTGGTGGTGCAGAACTGGACCACGGGAATATCCAACGCCGGCGGCGCCGAAGCCACCCCCGGAGGGGCCGGCGTCAACTCGCCCGGCGCGCTGGGAGCGCGCATCGCGCTCTCCACCCGGTCAGACTCCAATGGCCTGTGGGACGAGGTCGACCGGTCGATGGCCCGCCTTCTCGGCACCGAGAAGGACACCGCGGCCGGGGCCAAGGACAGCCAGGCGCGCCCGGCCGACCTGGGCTCGTTCTCCATCAACCGCGTCGCCGGCTTCGTCACCGTGCGTGCCCTGCCCAGCGTCATGCCGACCGTCGAGTCGTACTTCGCGGCGCTGAACTCCGAGATGGGCCGCACCGTCACCATCGAGACCAAGGTGATGCAGGTCGACCTGAACGACGACAAGTCGGCCGGCATCGACTGGAGCATGGCGGCGGCGTCCCTGGGCAAGCTGTTCGTGACCGCCGGGTCGGTGCTTTCGCCCACGGTGGGCAACGTGGTCTTCAACGGCCAGACGGCGGCGGCTACCACGCCGTTCCTCCAAATCTCGGGCCGCGCGGGCGACGCCTTCATCCGGGCGCTCGAGCAGCAGGGCCACGTGCGCGTGCTGGCGCAGCCGACGCTCGCCCTGGGCAACAACCTGCCGTCCATCATCGAATTGGCCGAAATCCGGTCCTACGTCTACCAGCTGACCACCACCCTGGTGCAGGGCACGGCTTCCGCCCAGACGACGGTGCAGACCGCCTCTCTGTCCGACGGGCTCATCATGTCGGTGATGCCCCGGGTGCTGGACAACGGCGAGGTGTCGCTCGCCCTGGGGCTCATCCTCCAGGACGTCATCGACATCACCCCGTTCAACTTCCCCGGAGGCTCGGTGCAGCTTCCGCACACCTCGCGCCGCAGCTACAGCGGGGTGATTCAGGGCAGGCTCAACGAGACGCTGGTGCTGGGCGGGCTCATCACCACCCACAAGGAAGAACGCCACTCAGGGGTGCCGGTGCTGTCGAAGATACCCATCATCGGCCTGTTGTTCGGCACGGTGCAGCACATCGACCGCAAGTCCGAGCTGGTGCTGACGGTGACTCCGCGCGCGGTGCGCATGGTGAACGCCCCCGCCGCCCCGGTACACCTCGAGCCCGACGCCGACGAGTAGAGGCGACCGCCGCGATGCAGAAGTTCATCGTCATCACGCCCCAGCTGGTCCATTCGGTCGGCAAGCCCGGCGCGTACTGCACGTTGGACGAGGTGCCGGCGCTGCTCGGCAAGCAGCGCGGGCCGGTGCTGTTCGCCATCGTGCCGCAGACGGTGGGGCGGGTGCTGGCCACCGAGCGCACCATCGACACGGCGATGCCCGGGCAGTTCCCGGGCCCGAACAGCTTCAGCATCGAGCCGCTGGAATCGACCGTCTACCAGGTGTACGTCGCCCCCGACGAGCTGTTGAACCGGCTGCGGGCGATGGCCCGGGACGTCCGCGTGGTGCCGTACCCGGCGGCCGTGCGCGCCACCGTCGCCACCCACCGGCGGCCGCAGGAATCGCGGCTGCTCGAACGGACGCGCGTATTTCTTGCCGGGGCGGTCGCGCCCGAGTCCGTCCGGGCCCCGCAAGACCGGGTGGTGGTCGACCGGCTCGGCGACGACTACCTCATCACCGCGTTGCGGGGCCGTGAAATTTTGGTGGTCCGCTTCGCGCAGGGCGGCGACCCGGTCACCGAGCTGCAGCGAAGCCTCGCCGCCAACCGGATGAGCGACCCGGTCATCCTCACCAAGGACCAGGCGCTGGCGCTCGAGCTGAAGAGCCAGGGCTTCAACGCCGAAGTCGCCGAGCTGCCCGGCGAGCTCATCGGTGAATCGGGCCTGGAGAAGGTCCTCTCGCTGCGCTTCCTCAACGAGATGGAAGTGGCGCAGCAACGGGCCGTCGAGGGCCGCCGCCGCGCCGCCAGCTTCCTCGGGGTCTCCCTGCTGCTGGCCGCCGTGGCGGGCGGGGCCCACTTCTACCTGCAGAACCTGCAAGCTCGGGCGTTCGCCGAGAACGAAGCGCTGGTGGCGCCCCGCGCCGCGCGCCTGTCCCGGCTGATATCGCTGTACCAGGAACGCTACGCCACGCTCGCCAAGCGCGAGTCGCTGCAGATTCGCGAAGAGCTCTACGACTTGTCCATCAGCCTGCCGCCCCAGGTGGCGCTCCTGTCGGTGCAGAAGGACTCACTCGGCCTCTCGGCGGTGGTCGAGCGGCGCCCGGGCGCGGCCCCGTTCTCGCGGGACGACCTGCGCTCGGCGCTGGCCGCGTCGCCCTTCTTCGCCGACGCGAAGATTCGTGAAGAGTACGAAGGGCACGTCGTCCGGTACCTCTTGAGCAAGCCCCCGGCGCCCCGGGTGGGCGCGCTTCCCTGAAGGACGCCATCTCGATGCGCTTGCTCTACCTCTTCTCGCTACTCGCCCTGGGGCTCACCGCCTGGCTGGGGGTGGGCGCCAACGACGCCCGCGAAGCGACGATGGCCGCCCGCGCCCAGAACGCCGTCATGCGCGCCGAATTGCGCAGGCTGGAAGACGAGGTGGCCACGATGGAAAAAATCGAACCGATGCCGATGCGGTTCTCGGACGACGCGATGTCCGAGTTCTTCTCGCGCACCGTCGAGGCCGGAGAGGTGCTGGGCGCCGGCGTGCGAATCGAACCCCGCGACGCGGCGCTGGGCGCCCGGACGATGGCCTTCGTCGATTTTCGCAACGGCGTGAGGGTATGCCCCACGAAGCTGCAGGCGGCGATGGAAGGCGACCAGGCGCCGGCCGTGCTGGCGATGTTCGAGGAAGAGCTGGCGGACCTGCCGGTCGCGGTCAGGAAGATCGCCGCCCGCAAGGCGGGCCGCGACGTCTCGGTGACCATGGAAGTGGACGTCTTCGGGAGGACCCAGTGAGATTCTCACCCCTCGCAGTGCTCGCGTCAGCGGTGCTTACGGCCCCACCCGCCTGGGCAGAGGCGGAAGCCGCCGCGCAGCCCGAACCCGCGAAGGCCGCGCCCAAGACCGACGAAGCGGCGGCCGGAGAAACCCGCGTCGTTCCCCTGCAGGCGCGAGAGGTCATCGAGCGGCTGAAGACGATGCGCGCGCAGATTCTGCTCGACGAAGAGTACAACCGGCTGCTCGAGGCCAGGGTGAAGCGGCTCGAGCTCGAGGGCAAGCTGGGGGGCGCCGCCCCGGTGGTCAGCGTCAGAAAGAAGGGCGACCTCATCAAGGTCGCGTTGCCGCCGGCGCCGTCGCTCGACGCCGCCGCCGAACGACAGTTGGTGGTGAAGTCGGTCACGGTGGCCCCGTTCAAAGAGGCCTTCGTGGTCTACAAAGGCCGCACCTACACCGTGCGCCCGGGCGACACGCTGGGCGACATCGTCATCCGCGACATCAGCGAGAACGGCGTGGTGACGAACCGCACCGCCGTGATGTTGGAGCACTAGCCGATGCCGGCGCCCACCCGCCCCCCGCCGCCTCCCCCCTTGGACCCCGACGTCACGCCGTCGCCGGGAAGCAAGGCGCCCGAGTCCCGGGCGCAGGCCCGGTCTCTGCGTGGCCGGGGCGGGCGCCTGCAGTTGGGGGACATGCTGTTGAAGGCGGGCCTCATCAACGAGGCGAAGCTCGACCAGGCGCTGTCCATGGCCCGCCGCAACAACGAGCGGCTCGGCGACGTGCTGGTCAAGAGCGGCTTCGCGCGCCCCGAGGACATCGCCCGGGCGCTGGCCAAGCAGTTCCGGGTCGAATTCGTAGACCCGAAGCAGATTTCGATACCGATGGTGGACCGCGCGGCGGTCACCCAGGTGGGCATCAAGCTGCTCGAGTCGAAGCGGCTGTTGCCGGTGACGTACAAGGGCCGCGCCTACCTGGTGCTGGCCGACCCGCTCGACACCGAGTCCACCGACAAAGTCGAAGCCGTCCTCGGCAAGCGCGACTACGCGCTCAGCACCGCCGGCGCCATCGAGATGGTGCTGCAGATTCTCGCGTTCGAGTCGGTCGACGCCGAGCACATCATCGAGGGCGCCCGCGAGAGCATCGACCAGGGCGAAGTGAAGGTGCTCTTCCAGTACGTGCTGGGCAAGGCGGTGCTCGAGAAGGCGAGCGACGTGCATATCGAGCCCAGCGGCGCCACCACCGTGGTGCGCTACCGCATCGACGGAGAGCTGCGGGTGGCCCTGTCGCTGCCGCGCACCCGCCACGAGAACCTGGCCAACGTCATCTACTCGATGGCGGGCGTCGACCTGTCCGACTTCGGGCGCCTGCACGACGGGCGCTTCTCGTTCGCCTTCGCCGGGCGGAACCTCGACATCCGCTTCGCCTCGAGCCCCACCGTCGAGGGGCCGATGATGGTGCTGCGCATTCTCGACGACACCCGCTCGCTGGCGACGCTCGAAGACCTCGGCTACACGTCGTGGAACCTGGCGGCCATCAACCAGCTCTTGCGCTTTCCGTTCGGGCTGATTCTCGTCGTGGGCCCCACCGGGTCGGGCAAGACGACGACGCTCTACTCGTGCCTGAGCCGCATCAACGACGGCGCGACCAAGATCCTCACCGTCGAAGACCCGGTCGAAATCCGGCTCCCGTCCATTCAGCAGGTGCAGGTGAACGAGAAGGCCGGCGTCAGCTTCGCGAAGTCGGTGCGCGCGTTCTTGCGTCAAGACCCGGACGTCATCCTGGTCGGCGAGATTCGCGACGAAGAAACTGCTCGCGAGGCCTTCCGCGCCGCCAACACCGGCCACCTGGTGCTCTCGACGCTGCACGCCAACTCGGCGGTCGAGGCCATCGGCCGCCTGCTCGACCTGGGCATGGACCCGTACCAGGTGTCGACCACCCTCCTGGGCACGCTGTCGCAGCGGCTGTTGCGCAAGCTGTGCCGGAACTGCGCGCGCAAGACGGTCCTCAACACCGCCGGGCTGGCGCCGGCGCTCGCCGAGAACCTCTTCGGCGCCGGCCGGGCGCTGCCCAAGTCCTTCGAGGTGTCCGAGCAGGGCAAGGGCTGCGACCAGTGCCAGGGCGGCAACGCCGGCCGGACGGTGGTGGCCGAGGTGCTGGGGCTCGACGCCCAGCTGCGCGAGCTCATCTACCAGCGCGCCTCGAACGAGCACGTGGTGAAGGCGGCCCGCGAGCAGGGGTTCCGGTCGATGGTGGACAACGCCCTGTGGCTGCTGTTGAGGAACGAGGTCTCACTCAAAGAGGCCGAAGCGACGGTCGGGCCGATGACGCTCTCGCCCGCGAAGCGGCCGGGAGAGAAGCTCCCAGGAGAGGCACACCTATGAGGAAGCTCGCGTTCGTGGCGGTGGGGTCGTCGGTGCTCTTGGCCGGCTGCGACCTGTTCGTGAACCCGCCGGTCGCCTGTGACAGCCCGCCGTTGACGCTCGAGCTCAACGAGACGACCTCGCCCGCGCGCGCTGGGCTGCCCTGCGCCTTCCCCGACCCGTTGCTGTTCACGGTGGTGCACGCCCCGCGCGTCGACACCAAGCTCAGCAAGGCGAGCAACCTGACGCTGGCCGGAGGCAGCGTGACGGTGGCCCAGGCGACCGGCGCGGTGCTGCTCTGCCCCGGCATCGACGTCGCCTGTCAGGCGGGGGCGCCCGCCATCACCGCCACCATCGGCAACGACGGCGCCCTGAAGTACCAGGGGACGCTCAGCCTCGACGCACTGGGGGTGAACCTGCAGCCGGGCGGCACCTTCACCTCGAACAGCGTGGTGGCGACCGAGAACTACGGCCCGGGAAACTCCTGCCAGGTGTTGGCCAAGCTGACGCTCAGCTGCGAGGCGTCGCAGAAGTAGAATGCTCTTCGTCTACCAGGCCATCGGAAAGTCCGGGCGGTTCGTCGACGGCAGGGCCGCCGCCGTGTCCATCGCGGTGCTGCGCGGAGACCTCATGCGCGCCGGCCTCACCCTCGTCGACGCCCGGCACGACCTGGCCGGCGAGTTGGTGGAGGTGTTGAAGCCGAAGCGGCTGCCCCGAGCCGTCCTCATCGACATGTTCGGGTACCTGCGCGGCATGCTGGGCATGGGCATCGACATGCTGAGCTCGTGGGACTCGGTGGCCGAGGCCATACCCAACCGCATGGCCAAGGAAGCCGTGTCGGTGATTCAGGACGCCATCCGCCAGGGGTACTCGCTCGCCGACGCGATGGAGCGCGCCAAAGTCTTCCCGCCGATGGCGCTCGGCAACGTGAGGGCTGGCGAACAGTCGGGCACCCTGGACAAAGTCTTCGAGTCCCTCGAGGCGAACTTCCGGCAGGAGCAGGCGCTTGCGCAGCAGGTGGCCAAGGCCACCATGTACCCGCTGATTTCGGTGGTGGTGCTGTTCTTCATCGGCGTCGGGCTGCTGGCGGGCGTCGTGCCCCAGCTCAAGGAGATTTTTCCGCCCAACCCGCCGCTGCCGACCAAGATTCTGCTGTTCCTGTCGAACTCGGTCGTCGACTACTGGTGGACCGTGCCCGGCCTGACGCTGGCCGTCGTCTTCAGCTGGTGGCGCGCTCCCGCTGAATGGAAGGCTCGCGTCTGGGAACTGCTCTACCGGGTGCCCGTCATCGGGCCTGTCCTCAAGAACGTCGCCTTGTGCAACCTCTTCGACAACCTGGCGCTCATGCTCGGGGCCGGCGTCTCGCTGTTGGTGTCGCTCGAGCTGGTGAGCAAGTCGGCCGGTTCCCGGGCCATTCAGGTGCGGCTCGAGCGGGTGCTTCAGCAGATTCAGCGCGGCGGGAAGCTGTCCGACGGCTTTCGCGACCCGTTCTTCCCCGCCGTCACCGCGGGAGTCCTGGCGCAGGGCGAGATGATTGGCGCCATCGACACCTACCTGAAGCGCCTCGCCGGCTTCCTCCGGGACAGGGCGCAGGCCCGGCTCACCACGCTGGCGACCCTCATCGAGCCGCTGTTGCTGCTCTTCGGCGGGGCGATGCTGATGCTGCTCGCGATGGGCATCTTCCTGCCCATCTACGGGCAGATGAAGCACATCGGGCACTGACGCGTCACGGCGCGCAGGTCAGCACGCCGCCGACGCCGACTCTCACCGTCAGGCCCGGCGGGCACGGCCCGGCGACGGCGATGCCCGGCTTCGGCACGTAGCTGCAGCAGCGCACGTTGCCCGGTAGCGGCACGACGCCGGTGGGGCTCGCGGGACAGGGGGCAGGCCCCCCGGGGAGGTTGCACGCGGCCTGAGGCAAGAACGAGATGAAGGCGTCGGAGATGACTTGAGGGACGTCCGTGGCGACTCCGAAGAGGCACGCCGGGTTGGCGACGACGGTTACCGGCGCGTAGACGGTGAAGTTGTACGCCTGCCCCCAGGGGTTTTGCCGAAAGTTGGACGAGACTAGTAACGGAGTGGCAGGGCCGCCACCGCCGGTCAGGTAGCCGCCGTTCAACAACTGGAAGATGGCGTTCCCCTCGTTGAAGTTGTTGAGGCACTGGCCCGCGGTCTGCTCTCCGGGCCAGCAGCCCGGGCAGGTGGTGTTCTGGACGTAGTAGAGCCGCGCGGCGTCGTGGATGACGGCCACGTCCGCCGCCGCCTTCTCGGCCATCCGGTTGCGCATCGTCTCGATTACGTCGGGCACGATGGCCGCGGCGAGGATGGCGGCGACGCCGATGACGATGCCCAACTCGAGGAGCGTGAAGCCCCGACTCCGGGACGCTCGGGCTCTGCGGTGGCGGTGCGTCATGCTTGCCTCATAGCCTTGGCGAGCTGTCGTTGAAGACGGGGGGCAATGCAGGGAACGTCCCCGGAGAGTAGCTGAACCTGAGCTGGGTGATGTCGCGGCCGAGGGTCGGCACCGAAACCATCACGCACACGGTCGGCCCGCCGCCGACCGGTGCGACGGCATCGGCCCCGCAGGTGCCACAGGTCGCGGCGCCCGCCAACCCAGCGGAGTCGACGTCGGCCTGGGGCACGCAGGTGAGCACCTCGGCGCGGTTCGGGTACAGGCAGGCCACGTACGGTTCGCACCAGGCGTTGAAGCCGTTGGAGTAGACCCGGTTGCCACCCGCCATCGCCAACAGCGGCGAACCGGCGGGCACCGCCGAGACATTGGCGACATTGGCATAGACGCCGCTCGCCCAACTGGTGCCGACCGCGCCGGTGGCCGCGCAGACTCCTGTGCTGGTCGGGAACCGGGACAAGTCGTAGCAGAGCGGCGCCGTGTTGGTGATTGGCAGCAACCCCGCGCCGTCGAACCTGAACTGGAAATTCAGGCCGCCCTGCGGCACTAGGTTTCGGCTGAGCGCATGGGCCGCGGCTCGCGCGAGCGCGTTGAGCTCGTCGCCCGTTCGCAGCGCGCGCGCGGCGCGGAAGAACCCGCTGCTGGCCGCCGCGACGGCGGTCATGAAGATGATGGAGACCGCGAGGACGATGCCGAGCTCGAGCAGCGTGTATCCCCGGGCGCGACGCACGACTAGCGCATGACCACGGTCAGGGTTTTGCCGACACAGGAGACAGTCACGGCTTGGCTCTGGAGATTCGTCACCAGGTAGGTGTCCACGCACTCCTCTGCCGGCACCGGCATCTGAATCTGCACGCAGCCGAAGCCTGCGCACAGGGCTGGAGTGGCTACCGGAGCGACGACGATGTCCGGGGCGCCCCAAGGCGTGGTCAACGAGGCCAGGGGTGGCAAGAAGCCCTCTGCGCAGAGGCCCGCGATGTTGACGTTTCCTTGGACGGTTGTCTCCGCGGACGTCCCGAAGCGAAGCCCGGCCTGGTGGCGAAGCGCGTATTGCCTGGCCGCCCCGCGGATGGTGAGCACCAGGTCGACGGCCGTCCGCTGGCGGGCCGCGCGGAAGTAGCCCATCCCGGTGATGACGACGCCGGCCAGCACGGCAATCACCGCAATGACGATGCCGAGCTCGACGAGCGAGAAGCCCGCGCCCATTCGTCGGAGTCGATCTGCTCGAGGGCCAGTCATCGCCGGAGAGTCTACCCCACCCGGGCGGAGTGGGACGACCTGGCAGTCCGCGGGGTTGCTCCAGTCCCTAACGCGGCGACGGTCCCAGGCCGACGGGGCAGCTCACCCCGGTGCCTCCCAGGCCGCAGTACCCGTCGGGGTTCTTGGCCAAGTACTGCTGGTGGTACTCCTCGGCGAAGTAGAACGGCGGGGCCGGGGAAAGCTCGGTGGTGATGGCACCGTGGCCAGAGGCCGAGAGCGCCTGCTGATACACCGCGCGCGAGCTCTCGGCCGCCGCCTGCTGGGCTGGCGTCTCGAAGTACACGGCGGACCGGTATTGCGTGCCGACGTCGTTGCCCTGCCGCATGCCCTGGGTGGGGTCGTGGCTTTCCCAGAACACCCTGAGCAGCGACTCGAACGAGACGGCCTTCGGGTCGTACACGACTCGCACCACCTCGGCGTGGCCGGTGCGGCCGGTGCAAACTTCTTGGTAGGTCGGGTTCGGCGTCTGACCGCCGGCGTAGCCCACCGAGGTCGTCACCACTCCCGGTAGCTGCCAGAACTTCCGCTCGGCGCCCCAGAAGCAGCCCAGGCCGAAGAGGGCGACTTCCCGGCCCTCGAGCGGCGGCTCGAGCAGGGCCCCGTTCACGAAATGCCGCGCCGGAACGGCCATCTTCTCGGTGCGCCCGGGCAGGGTGTTCGCCATGACGGCTCTGTACTAACGCCGCCGCGGCCAAAACGCCTAGCATCGACGCCCGTGTCGAATTCCGGGAAAGGCTCGGCCGCCGGCTGGCCCGTCCGGTGCGGGCTCGCCGCCTGGTGCCTCCTCGGCGCCGCGGGCTGCGGCGGGTGCGTGGGCTCGGCGACTCCGCCCCCCGACGGCGGGGACGGCGGAGGCGACCTGCCGCTGGCTCCCCCGCCGACGGGCCGGTGCGACCTCGACCTGGCCCCGTTCACCGAGCTCGGCTTTGGCTCGTACGTCACCCAGGTGCAGTCCGACGCCGACCTCATCGGCGGCCCGAATGCGCAAGGCCGGGTGGGCGACTGGCTGCTCGCCAACGACAAGGTGAAAGTCATCGTGCAGGGCTTCGACCGCCACATCGGCCCTCAGCCCTACGGCGGCACCCTGCTCGACGCCGACCTGGTGCGGCCCGGGCCCGGCCAGGACCAGCTCGGCGAGACCGGGTTGCTCTACAACTTCGGGCGCACGCTCGACCCGACCCGCTTCGACGTGCTGGCCGACGGTTCGGCGGGCGGGCCGGCCGTCCTCGCGGTGACCGGCTTCGATGCGCCCAACGACTACCTGTCCTTGCGCAACCAGCTCCACGACACGCTGGGCCAGGTGCCGGTGAATGACCCTTACGCCGCGGTGCCGCTGCTCTTGACCAACTACTTCGTTCTCAACCCGGGCGAGCAGCGCGTGCGCTTCCTCACCGCTTTCTGCAACACCTCGCTGGACCAGCCGGTGCTCCTGACCGTCGGCGACCTGACCGACCCCGGCTACACCGTCGAGTTCTTCAACGGCCAGTCGTGCACCGGCGGCTTCGGCTACGGCGGCCTGTGCTACGGGCTCGACCGGATGAGCTGGTACGGCTACCTCGGCACCGGGGTGGCCTACGGCTACGCCCCCTACCGGGTGAACTCGCCCACCCTGCCCGAACCGCAGAACGCGCTCTTGACCGTCGCCGGCATCACCGGCTCGCTGGTGGGCGCCAACGGCCTGACCGGCCTGCTCGCCTGGTTCAACCCGGCCCTCACCTCGCGCGCCGGAGAGCTGCGCATCGCCCCCGGGGCGCAAGGGGTGCTCGGCCGCGACTTCGTCATCGGCCGCGACCTGGGCGAAGTGGCGAGCCTCATCGAAGAGGCGCGGGACAACCCCGCGCGGTGGGGCCGGGTCTCCGGAACCGTCACCGAGGGCGGCGCGCCGGTGGCGAACGCCCGCGTCACCTTCCGCACGCCCGACGAAGTCACCGCCGTCTTCACCACCGACGCGACCGGCGGCTTCGCCGGCACCCTGGCCGCGAAGTCCTACACCGCCTCGGCCTGGGCCAACGGCCGCCAGCCCAGTCCAGCGCAGGCGGTGACGCTCTCGGCGGCAACGACTCAGCTCGCCTTCGACCTCGACGCCCCCCGGCGCCTCACCGTCACCGTGCGCGAGGCCGGAGGAGTCCTCCTGCCGGCGAAGGTGACGGTGCTGTGCGCGTCGGGCGTCTGCCCGGTGCCGTCGAGCGCCCTCATCCTCTATGGCGACGTGCTGAAGGACCCGATGCTGGCCTCGATGCAGGCGGTGGGCTTCGCCGGTGCGGACGGCGTCGCGCGCTTCGAGCTGCCGCCGGCGCAGTACCGGGTGGTGGTCAGCCGGGGGCCCGAGTACTCGCTCTTCCCCAACGGCTGGCCGGCTGCCGGAGGCGCTGCCGCCGACCTGCGCAGCGGCGATGTGGACCTCGACGCGACCCTCGCGCACGTCATCGACTCGACCGGCTACCAGAGCGCCGACCTGCACGTGCACGCGGTGAACAGCCCGGACAGCATCGTCGACAACGCCATCCGCGCCCTGGGCTTCGCCGCCGACGGGCTGGACGTGCTGGTCTCGACCGACCACGACTACGTCACCAACTACGCCCCCGTCGTCCACCAGGTCGGCCTCGATTCGTTCCTCGCCACCGTGGTGGGCGAGGAAATCTCGTCGATGGACTTCGGCCACTACAACCTCTTCCCTCTCGAGGAAGACCTGCGCGACTCCATCACCCACGGCGCGGTGGACTGGGCAGGCGGCCGCGAAGCGACGCTGTCGCCGGCGCTGCTCTTCGTCGAGGCTCGAAACCGCGGCGCCCGAACGGTCCAGGTCAACCACCCGCGCGGCTTCCTGGGCGGCTTCACCCACCTCCGCGTCGACACCGACACGCTCGCCACCCACGTCAACCCCACCGACTTCCGCATGGCGGTGCCGGCCGGCGCCACCGCTTCCGACAGCCGCTTGATGTCGTCGAGCTTCAACGCCTTCGAGATTCTCAACCCGGGGGGGACGGGTACGACCCGTACTTCACCCACGGGCTCTTCAACGACTGGTTCACCTTGCTCTCGCGGGGGCTGAAGGTGGCCGGCACCGGCGTGTCCGACACCCACACGCGCAGCCTGGTCAGCGGCTGGCGCACTTTCATCCGCGTCGGGGTGGACGCCCCGGCCGACCTCGACCCGGTGGCGATGTCCGACGCCCTGAACGCAGGGCGCGCCTTCGTCACCAACGGCCCCTTCGTGCGAATCCGGGCGTACCGGGTCGACGCGAGCGGCGCCCAGGTGAGCGGGGCGGCGGACACCGGCGAGACGCTGGGTCCTTCCGCCGACGACGTCGGGGTCTCGGTCGAGGTCCAGGTGCCCGAGTACCTCGACGTGACGCGGGTCGAGCTGTACCAGCACCGGCCCGAGGACGACGCCAGCTGCCCGCTCGACCTGGCGGGGCCGAACGCGACCACCACCCGGGTGGCCTGCGACGGCGAGATGAACGTCAACTGGCCGCCCTCGAGCATCGCCGCCCGCCAGGACGTGGCGCTCACCGCCGGAGACCTGGAGATGGTGGCGTCGGTGGACGGGGTGGACTACCGGCGCTACCGCGTCGCCGTCACCTTCCGGCTTCCGGCCCCGGCCGGCGACAACTGGCTGGTGGCGATGGTGTACGGCTCGAAGTCGCTCTTCCCGCTCCTGTACCTGCCCGGCTCGGGTGCCGCCAAGCCGGTGCTGCCGTTCGCCTTCACCAACCCCATCTTCATCGACGCCGACGGCGGCGGCTTCGACCACCCGCCCTTCCAGCCGCTGCCCGCGCGCCCGGGCCCTCGCACTCCCCGCGCGCCCCGGCCGCCTCCGGGAAGCGTCCGCGAGGCGGTGAATCGCTGGGGCGAGTGGGTGACCGCCCAATGAACGATGCTCGCGTCCCGAGGTAACCCGTGCCCCGAAAGCTGTCCGAGACGCTGCTCGACTTCGCCTCTCCGCTCCTCGGGGCGCTGCCCCCACGGGCGGACGCCGATGCGCTGCGCCACGCCCTGGCCATGGCCATCGCCGCGTGGAACGCGGTCACCCTCGACCAGTGGCGGCCGGGCTCGACCGAGGCGGAGTGGACCCGGGCCTTCTTGAAAGACGCCGACGAGCCCGAGCGCACCGCGCTGTTGGCGGTGTTCGACCGGCTGGTCGCGCGAAAGCATTCCGACTTCGCCGGCGAAAGACAGGCCGTCGGCAAGTGGGAAGTGTTGCGCGCGAAGGACGGCACGTTCGACCTCGCGGCCGAGGGCTACCTGCCCTTCGGGCTCATTCCGGGCGCCAAGCGCTGACGGCCGGTTGACGATTCTCGCAGTCCGCCCGGAACCGATTCGCGGAACCAGGTTGACGATTCGACCGCGGTTGACGACGGGCATCCCCCGGGGGCCGGTTGACGATTCTCCGCCTGGCGCCTCCCACCTCAGGCGGAGGTTGGCGATAACCGGTTGACGATTCCATGGGGTGGCGGCGGCCCCGGGCGACGATTGGCGGCGCCCCGATGACGCTTCGAGGCGGTTGACGACGGCGGCGGGCGACGATTCGCGACCCGACGGTTGACGTTTCCGACGGCGCCCGAGGCTGTTGCGCCCTGTAGCGGTTTTTTTTGACGATGTCGGACCGCCCCTTACGATGGCGAGATGGCACAAGGTTCAGTGGCAGAGGTCATCGAGCGGTTGTTGGAGCAGTCGAAAGTCCTGTCGACGCGCGAAGTCGCCACCGAGGCGGGCGTCTCGCGGCAGGCCGCCCAGAAGCAATTGAAGGCGCTGGTCGCCTCGGGAACTCTGACGCGCGAGGGGCGAGCCCGGGCCGCGCGCTACTTCCGGCGGGCGCCAGCGGTCGGCGCCTTGTGGGCCAAGGTGGCGCTGCTCGACGAGGCCCTGAGGGGCGTCGGGCCCCGGCCTTCGAATTCGCAGGTGCTCCAGGTCGCGGCCGCCGGTTCTCTGTACCGGCTCTCGGCGCGGCTGCTGCTCGGCGAGGCCACGGCGAAGGTTCTGGTGCTCGACTTCACCGGGGTGATGGACGTGGGCGAGGAGTTCCTCGACGAGGTCTTCGTCCGCTACGCGGGCGCTCACCCGGGGGTGACTCTGTCGGCGGTCAACGTGCCGGCGGCCCTCGAGCCGGCGGTTCACGCCTTCACCCGGCGCCCCGCGTCGGGCGAACTAGTCTCGGGGTGAGGGTCGGGCACTCTCTAGGTAGAAAGGGCTCGACCGAATCGACGGCGGCTTCTACGGCAGCGGCGTCATCGTGCACCTGGGGGACGTCGCCACCCTGGCGCCCGTCGCCGGGGGCAAGCCCGGCGAGCTCGGCGATGGTGCGCTCGCTCCGGTTCTTCCTGCGGACGCCCGAGGCGCTCTTGGCGGCGTTGCCCAACGTCCAGACCGTGGGTTGACGTTTCCGGGTTGCGGCGAAGGTACGGTATACAGGTCACCGTGAACTACAAAATCAAGTCGGGCGACACGTTGAGCGCCATCGCGAAGCGCAGCGGGGTTTCGGTGAGCGACCTGGTCAAGGCCAACCCGAACATCAAAGACCCGAACTACATTCAGGCCGGCTGGACGCTGAAGCTGCCCAAGGCCGCCCGCGACCCTTCTCGGGGCGACAACTTCAAGCCGGCCAAGCCCAACCCCCGGCAGAGCCTGACCGACGTCCCGGCTCCGGCGCGCCCGCCGGTCCCGGTTCCGTCCCGGACCGACCAGGGGGTCGGCCCCATCGACGCGTCTCCTCCGGTCGAGGTTGCCTCTCCCATCGAAGTGGCCCCCCCCGTCGAAACGCCGTCCCCGGCGCAGGTGCCGGCTCAGCCTGCCTCTCCGGCGCAGACGCCCATCGGCGGCGTTTCCCCGAAGAAGCCCAGGGCCGACGACGGCCCGACCTTCCACACGCCCCGGAGCGGCAAGTCGGCCAACGGCGACTACGACGTCCCCGCGTGCACGTTTCCGTCCTTCTCCAAGCTGTCGCCCGCCCAGCGCTCGATGCTCGGCCCGGGCGGCCGCAAGAAGTACATGAAGCTCGACCCCGAGCAGCGCGCCAGCTTCCTCAACATCACCAGCGCGATGTCGAAGGCGGGCATCGACCTGTCGGGCCTGCGCATCCGCGAGTTCAACTCGGACCGGGTCTTCTTAGAGCCGAAGAACCTCGACGCCTTCCGGGCTCAGCTCGAACGAAACGAGAACTTCGACCTCGACAAGCCCAAGGGCAAGTTCCACGCGGGCATGACCGATTTTGGAGTTCGGCAGGGCACGGACCTGAACTCGCTCCAGGTGGGCATGGGCCCCGCCGGCGCCTTCATCGACATCGACCGGGGCAACCCCAAGGCGAGCGTGGTCGGCTTCTTCGCCCACCTGGGCGAGTTGATGACCGAAGGAAAGACGAACCCCTTCGCCATCGGAGAGAAGTTCGGCCCGGGGCAGACCGGGTACACAGTCGAGCACTGAAGGCAGGGCCGCCGCCGGCAGGGCCCGTTAGCCTGGGGCCGACACTCTCGGCACCTGGAATGGCAGCGGAACCTCCCGGCAGACCCCGATGGCAACCCGGCCAGGGCCGCGCGGTCGCGCGAGCGCTGGGGTACCTCACGCGCTACCGGCTCGAGACGGCGGGAGCGCTCTTGTCGCTGTTCGCGGTCTCGGCGGCCAACCTCGCGGCCCCTCAGTTGCTCAAGCTGGGCATCGACCGGGGGCTCGCCCAGCGGAACCCGCGGGCCGTCGCCCTGGCCGTCGGAGGGCTGGTGGCCATCGCCGTCGGCCGGGGCCTGTTCAACTTCCTGCAGGGTTACCTGGCCGAGCGCGCCTCGCAGGGCGTGGCCTTCGACCTGCGCGAGGCGCTGTTCGCCCGAATCCAGCGGCTGAGCTTCAGCTACTACGACCAGGCCCAGACGGGGCAGTTGCTGACGCGGCTGACCAACGACGTCGAGCAGGTGCGCACCTTCGTCGGCCTGGGAGCCATTCAGCTCGCGGCCTCGGCGGCGATGCTGGTCGGCACCACGGTGCTGCTGTTTGCTCAAAACCCGCTCCTGGCGGTGGCCGCGCTGTCCACCATCGCGCCCATTCTCTGGGTGCTGCGCCGCTTCGTGGGGCGGATGGGGCCGCTGTTCGGTTCGATGCAGGCGCTCTTGGGGCGGCTCAACACCGTGCTGCAGGAAGACCTGCGCGGAATTCGCGTGGTGCGCGCCTTCACCGGCGAAGCGCGCGAGGCCGAGCGCTTCGGGCGCATCAACCGCGAGCTGCTCGACCGGACGCTGGCGCTCGTCGACACGCTCTCGAACAACTTCCCCTTCGTCTTCTTCTTCGCCAACTTGGGCACGCTGGCGGTGGTCGGGCTGGGGGGCGTACAGGTTTTTCAGGGCCGGCTCACCCTGGGCGGCCTCATCGCCTTCAACAGCTACCTGGCGTTCCTGTTGATGCCCCTGATGACGCTGGGCTTCTTGGCGGCGCTGCTGTCCCGGGCCAGCGCCTCGGCGGTGCGGGTGTTCGAGCTGCTGGACACCGCGGTCGAGGTCGCCGACGCGAAGGGCGCGGTCCCGCTGCCGCCGATAGAGGGCCGGCTCGAGCTCTGCGACGTGCACTTCCGCTACGCCGGCGGCGAGCGCGAGATTCTCTCGGGGGTGAGCTTCACCGTGCTGCCGGGCCAACTGGTGGCGCTGCTCGGCACCACCGGCTCGGGCAAGAGCACGCTGACCAACCTGGTGCCGCGGTTCTACGACGTGACCGGCGGCGCGGTGCTGCTCGACGGCCACGACGTGCGCACGGTAACGCTGTCCTCCTTACGCGCGCAGGTGGGGGTGGTGTTGCAAGACGCCCTGCTCTTCTCGGGCACGGTGCGGGAAAACATCGCCTACGGCCGGCCCGAGGCGACCCTTGCGCAGGTGAAGGCGGCGGCCGAGGCGGCGCAGGCGGCGGAATTCGTCGATGCGCTGCCGCACGGCTACGAGACGGTGATTGGCGAGCGGGGCATCGGGCTGTCGGGAGGCCAGCGGCAGCGGCTGGCCATCGCCCGGGCGCTGCTCACCCAGCCGCGGGTGCTCATCCTCGACGACAGCACCTCGGCGGTCGACGCCCGCACCGAGGCCGC
>JAHFDQ010000360.1 GCA_023248915.1 Archangiaceae bacterium
GCTCGAGGACGAGCGGCTCTTGCTGGTGTTCCCCGAGGGCGCGAAGGGCACCGCCAAGCTGTACAAAGAACGGTACACGCTGGTGGACTTCGGCACCGGCTTCATGCGCATGGCGCTGAAGGCCAAGGCCCCCATCGTCCCCTTCGGCTTCGTGGGGGGCGGCGACGCGGTCCCCACCGTCACCAACTTGTATGGCGTCGCCAAGCTGTTCGGCCTGCCCTACCTGCCGGTCACCCCGTACGGGCTGCCCCTGCCGCTGCCGGTGCCCCTCGAAATCCACTACGGCAAGCCGCTGGTGTTCCACGGCACCGGTTCCGAGGACGACGGGGTGGTGCAGGGCTACGTCGACCAGGTGAAGGACGCCATCCGCCACCTGGTCGAGGCGGGCCGGCAGACGCGCGAGGCTTCGGGGGGCGGGCGATGAAGGTGCTCATCCCCGGCATCGCGGGCAGCGTCGCGCGCACCGTGGCCAAGCGGTTGGTCGCCGACGGCCACCGCGTCATCGGCATCGACGCTCGACCCTGGGAAGGGGCGCCGAAGGGCATCGAGCTACATTCGGTGGACATCCGGAAGCGCGCCGCCGAAGACGTCTTCCGACGCAGCCGACCCGACGCCGTCATCCACATGGCGACGGTGACGGCCCTCACGGTGCACGAGGACGAAGAGCGCCACCGCATCAACTTGGGCGGCACCCGCGCCGTCTTCGAGCACTGCCGCGCCTACGGGGTGCCGCACGTCGTCTTCGTCGGCCGGCACACCTACTACGGCGCCGGGCCCGACTCACCGCTGTACCACACCGAGGACGAACCCCCGCAGGGGCTCGAGACGTTCCCCGAGCTGGCCGACCTGGTGGCGGCCGACCTCTACGCCCAGACGGCGCTGTGGCGACACCCCGAGCTGACCACGTCGGTGCTGCGCCTTTGCTACACGTTGGGGACGCCGGGCGTCGGCACCCTCGCTGGCTTCCTGCGCCACCAGCGGGTGCCGGTGATTCTCGGGTACGACCCGCTCTTCCAGTTCATGCACGAGGACGACGCGGTGAGCGCGATTCTCCTCGCGCTGGAGAAGAAGGTGCGCGGCGTCTTCAACGTCGCCGGCCCGCAGCCCCTGCCCTTCTCGGTCATCGTGCGCCGCACCGGCCACCGCCCGGTGATGTTGCCCGAGCTGCTCGTGAAGAGGCTGATGGGGCACGCCGGCTTCCCCCGGCTGCCGGCGGGGGCGCTCGCCCACCTGAAGTACCCCATCGTCATCGACGACTCGGCCTTTCGGCGGGCCACCGGCTACAGGCACCGCTTCGACGAGGTGGAAATTCTCGAGTCGCTGCGCGGCCGCTGATCGGGTCAGGATCAACCTGGCGCTTCGCCACCAGTCACTCCTGACCCGGGGTGGGGTCTACCAACCGGCCGGCCTCCCTGGCCTTTGACAGCGGTCAGCGGCTTGCAGTGTCGGGTCGCCGTGAAACTGCTCGTAATCGACGACAGCCCGCTGGTGCGGAACTGCCTCAAGCTCGACCTGTCAGAAGCCGGCCACGAGGTGGTGTTGGCGAGTGATGGCAGGGAGGGCCTCGAGAAGTTCGCGGCGGTTGCTCCGGACGTCGTGCTGTCCGACCTCAACATGCCCGAGCTCGACGGCCTGGGCGTGCTTCGGCTGCTGCAGGAACGCGCCCCGCTGGTGCCCGTCATCATCTTCACCGACGACGACGAGGTCGAGCGGGCGGTGGGGGCGTTGCGCGAAGGGGCCGCCGGCTACCTGGTGAAGGGGGCCTCGGCAGCGACCATCGCCCAGGAACTGAACCGGGCGCTCGAGCGCCGCCGGGTGATGGAACGCAACCGCGAGCTCGAAGAGGCCAACCAGCGCTACCGGGCCGACCTCGAGGCGACCCTGGCGGCCAAGACCGCCGAGATTGCCCGGCTGGAGCGGCTCCGGGCTCAGGGCGAGAAGGTGGTGGCGCTCGGCACCATCGCCGCGGGGGTGGCGCACGAGATCAACAGCCCCATCGCCGTCGTCACGTCCAATGTCGAATGGCTCGCCGAGTCGTTGGCCCCGGGCCTGGCCCGGCTGGTCGAGTTGGCAGAGGACAAGAGCTTCGGGTGCGCCGAGGGCGCGCGCGAGCTGGCCCGGCTGCTCGAACCCGGCTTCCTGGTCGAGCTGAAGGACTTGCAGGTCATGCTGCGCGACACCCGCGAGGGGTGCGACCGCATCACCCACCTGGTGGCGAGCCTGAAGCGACTGGCGCGCTCGTCGACGTCCCGGCAGAACACCTGTGAGCTCGGCATGGCCGTCTCCGAGGTCGCGACCCGGCTGGGGCCCGCCCTGTCTGGCCGGGCGCGCTTCAACGTGAAGATCGAACCGCCAAACCAGCGCGTGGCGCTGTCGATGGCCGACGCGAGCTCGGTGCTCACCAACCTGCTCGAGAACGCAGCGCTGGCCGTCGAACCGGGCCGGGGAGAAATCACCGTCACGGCCACCCAGACTTCCGCCGGGGAGTGCACGCTCTGCATCGAGGACAACGGGTGCGGCATCTCGCCCGAGAACCTGCCTCGGGTGAGCGAGCCGTTCTTCACTACCCGCCCACCGGGCCAGGGCACCGGCCTGGGGCTTTGCCTGGTGACACACCTGGTCCGCGGCATCGGCGGCGACATCCACGTCGCCAGCGAGGTGGGCCGCGGCACTATGGTGACAGTCACGTTGCCGGTGCCGTCCGCCGAAGCGAGCCGGCCTTCGAGCTCGGGGCGGTACGACGTCGCGGAGACCCCTGGAGCGGCCGACAGACCGGCAGCCTGAGCCTGCGCTCCGCTTCGGCCGCCCGACCCCACAATCCGCCGGTTGCTTGCTTCACCCGGAGTGATTCCGCCCACACTGGAACGGGTGCGTACCGCTGGACGACGTGGAAAGCTGGGCGGGTATGAGCGGCGGCCTGGTTCTCGGCATCGACTTCGGAACGACGAACACCGCGGCGGCCTTCTTCGACGCCCAAGGCAAGCTGCGGCTGGTGCCCGTCGCCGAAAAAGTCTTCTACATGCCTTCGGTGGTGTGGTTTCACGCCGGGGACAAGGCGCTGGTCGGCCACGCCGCTCGCACCCAAATCATCGAAGACCCGAGCCACACCCTCTTCGGCGCCAAGCGGTTCCTCGGCCGGAGGTACCAGTCCGAGTTCGTCGCCAAGCACCGCGACCGCTTCGCCTTCGAGATTGTCGAGGGGGAAGACGGCTACTGCGCCTTCCACGTCTACGGACAGGTGCGGCCGCTGACCGAGGTGGCCTTCCGCATCATCCAGCAGATAACCACCCTGGCGAACCACACCGCCGGTACCCCCTTCACCGAGTGCGTGCTCACGGTGCCGGTGCACGCCAGCGTGCGCCAGCGCGAGGCGGTGCGCTACGCGGCCGAGAAGGCGGGGTTGGTGGTCAAGGGCATGCTGAACGAGCCGACCGCCGCCGCGCTCTACTACGCCAACCTTCGCAACCCCGAGCAGACGGTGCTGGTGTTCGACCTGGGCGGAGGCACCCTCGACGCCACCCTGATGACGGTGAAGGGCCGGGTGGTGAAGGTGCTGGCCACCGGCGGCGACGCCTTCCTGGGCGGGTCCAACTTCGACGAGTGCATCGTCGAGCACCTGGTCGAGCGGTTCCACCGCGAGCAGGGCGTCGACCTGCGTACGAATACGGTGGTGATGCAGCGCCTCGTCTTCGCGGCCGAGTCGGTGAAGATTGCCCTGAGCAAGGCAGACTCGAAGCAGGTCCGGGTGCCCTGCATCGTCCAGAAGGACGGCCGCTTCATCGACTTCGAGTTCGACCTGTCGCGCAAGGAGCTCGAAGACATGTGCCTGCCGCTCATCGAGCGCGCCGCGGCGGCCTGCGACGACGTGCTGGCCCGGGCCGGGCTGCGCGCCGACCAGGTGGACGAGCTGGTGCTGGTGGGCGGCCAGACCCGCATGCCGGCGGTGCGCAACCGGCTGTCGCACTTCAAGCGCTTCTCCTCGGACAAGGACGTCAACCCCGAGCTGGGAGTCGCCATCGGGGCGGCCATCCTCGGGCGCAACCTGGCGAGGGGGACGTCGGGACTGGCCGACGTGCTGCCGATGCCGGTGAGCATCATGCTGCCGGGGGGAAGCACCCGAGAGGTGATTCCCGCCAACAGCCCGGTGCCGTGCGTGCGCACGCTGGCGCTCGAGGGGCTGCCGCAGTGGAACGCGCCGGTTCCGCTCGTCGTGTTCGAGTCGCTCGACGCCACCGCCACCGACCGCGAGGTGCTGGGCACCATCCAGGTCGCCGCCGAGTGGCGGGTGGGCGTCGGGGGCGCTCCGACGCTCGAGCTGTCGATGGGTCAGGACTTCGTGCTGAAGGCGCGGCTGCTCTCGCAGAACGGCAAGGCGGCGCAGGTCGCAATCGTCGACGCCAGGCCGCTCACCCGCAAGTAGGGCATGGACGCGGCGGCCCGACTGGCGGACTCCATCGCCCGGACCGAGGGGCTGTTCCTGGTCGTCACCGGAGCCGGCGTCAGCCTGGCCTCGGGCATCCCCACCTTCCGGGGCACCGACCCGGGCGCGGTGTGGAAGCGCGACGTCACCGAGCTGGGGACGGTGCGCTACTTCTTCGAGGACCCGGCCGGCTCGTGGACCTGGTACCTGGCGCGCTTCGAGAAGGTGCTGGCCGCTCGGCCGAACCCCGCCCACTTCGCCCTGGCGGCGCTCGAGGCGTGGCAGGCGGCGCGGGGCCGCGACTTCCTGCTCGTCACCCAGAACATCGACACGTTGCACGAGGCTTCAGGCTCGAAAGCGTTGGTGAAGGTTCACGGCAGCGCCGACCGGGTGAGGTGCTCGAGCGAGGGGTGCAGGCTGGGGGCTCCCTCGGGGTCGATTCCGCGGTCCGCGGTGGACCTCGCGAAGTTCCTGGCGGACCCGCGGCGCGAGTCCGTTCCCCGCTGCCCGGAGTGCGGCGAGTTCCTGCGCCAGCACGTGCTCTGGTTCGACGAAATCTACATGGGCCACCGAGACTACCAGTGGCGGCGCGTGCTGCGAGCCGCGGACGAAGCCGAGCTGGTGCTCTTCGTCGGCACTTCGATGGCGGTGGGGGTCACCGAACAGGTGCTGTCGTGCGCGCTCGAGCGGGGCGTTCCGGTGTTCTGCGTCGACCCGGGTGGCGCCCCGGTGTCGGGCACCGCCCTGCTGCGCGAACCCGCCGAGATGCTGCTCCCCGCGGTTTGCGAACGGCTGGGCGCGGCGCTGACGTCCTGAAGGCACCCGGAGCGCCGGACCTCGAGCGGCGGTTCGGTGTACGGTGCGCCTCGTACGCCCCGATGAGCTACCCGACCGAAGCGCTGTCGAAGCTGTCCTGGGCCGAACGACTCGCCCTCGGCTGCGGCCGATGGGTGAACGAGAACCGGCGGGCCAAGGCCGTGGCGATGTGGCTGACCTGGACGGTCACCCGCCGTTGGATGAGCTGGATGTCGGGGGCGCGAATGCACCTCGTGGGTCTCGACAAGGTGAAGGCGCTGCACCTGGACCGCGGCATTCTGCTGGCGTCGAATCACCGCAGCTTCTTCGACATGTTCATGGTGCTCACCCACCTGTCGCGGCACACCCCCCACTGCCAGCGCGCCTACTTCCCGGTGCGGTCCACCTTCTTCTACGAGAACCTGCTGGGCGTGGTGGTGAACGGCCTGGCCAGCTCGATGGCGATGTTCCCGCCCATCTACCGCGACCCCGAGAAGGCCGACGCCACCCGCGCAGGGCTCGACTTCCTCACCGCCGAATTGGCCCGGCCCGGCACGCTGGTCGGCATTCACCCCGAGGGCACGCGCGGCAAGGGGCCCGACCCGTACGAGTTGTTGCCCGCCGAGCCCGGCTTCGGTCGGGTGGTGCTGATGGCGAAGCCAGTCGTCGTGCCCCTCTTCGTCAACGGGATGACCAACGCCTTCGTGCGCGAGTGCCGTTCGACGCTCGACGGCACGGGGAAACCCATCATCGTGGTCTTTGGCGACCCGGTCGACGTGTCCGAGCACGCGGGGGCCGACCCGCACAAGCTGCGGCCGCAGGTCTTGGTGGGGCGCAAGGTGCTGGCGGAAATCGCCAGGCTGGGGGAAGTCGAGAGGGCCTACCGCGCCGAGCTGGGTGCCCGCGCCTGACGACGAACGCTCGCGAGAGACCTTTCCTGAAACCCGAGCCAGGCGGCGGCCGCGCGAACACTTGGTGGTTGGGTACCGCACCGGCCACAGCAGTTGTTGCACACTCCGCAACAACTGGTCATGTCGGCCCCGCCTTCGCCAGTGCCGCGCGACCACGGTCCGTCAGTCGGTACTTCTGGAGGCGGCTGTTCGGCTTGTCGGGGATAGTCATCTCGACGAGACCTTGCTCGAGCGCCGGTACGAGGTAGGCGGCGCGGAAGTGCTCCTCGTGGCGCAGACCAAGAGCCTCCTGGAGGCCTCTTCGGGTCATCGGGGCGTGTCCGAGCTGAGCCACGAGCCGCGTGACTTCCCCGGTGACTTCCCCGGTGACTTCCCCGGTGACTTCCCCGGTCGCCCGCGCTGCTCCAGCTACCGGCACCCGGAACGTCACCACCGCCGCGCCCGTGATCTCGCGGAACTCTGGCGGCGCGATGCCCGCCGCCCTGCACATCTCGGCAACCCGGTT
>JAHFDQ010000361.1 GCA_023248915.1 Archangiaceae bacterium
CTGCGCCGGCCGGAAAGTCTTTTGCCCTCAAGTTCATCTCGGGCAAGTACCAGGGGGGCGAGTTCCCCCTGAAGACCGACAAGCAGGTGGTGATCGGCCGGTCCAGCGAGCTGGACATGGTGCTGGTCGAGGACATGGTCTCGCGCAAGCACGCGAAGATCACCTTCACCGCCGGGAAGATTTCCATCGAGGACCTGGGCTCGACCAACGGCACCTTCGTCAACGGCGAGAAGGTGAAGACGGCGAAGCTCAAAGAAGGCGACCGCATTCTCATCGGCACGTCGATCTTGAAGCTGGTGCATCAGGGCTCGAACACGCAAATCCTCGACGACGCCTCGGTCAAGCAGAAGCTCGAAGAAGTCGCCGCGGTGCAGGCGGCGAAGAAGACCACCTCGTCGATGACCGGAAAAATCGAAGAGGTGCCGCTGCCCGACCTCTTGCAGCTCTTCCACACCTCGAAGAAGAACGGGGTGCTCGTGGTCAAGGGCGACCACGAGGGGAAGATCTACCTGCGCCAGGGCAAGGTCTACTACACGGTCATCGACGACAACCACGACCTCGGCCCCCAGAAGAGCTTCAACCGCATCATCACCTGGGAAACCGGCGACTTCGAGCTGCGCCCTCCCGACAACCAGGAGTTCATGGTCGAGATGGACACCTCGACCGAGGCGCTCCTGATGGACTCGCTGCGCCAGCTCGACGAGTACCGGCGCATCCAGAAGGACTTGCCGGCCCCCGATGCGCCCCTGGCGCTGGCGTCCCCGCTGGCGGCGCCGCTGCGCGACCTGACCCCCGAACAGCTCGACGTGCTGCAAATCGTCGTCAACCACGGCTCGCTCCAGGGCGTGCTCGACCACTCCGAGAAGGACGACGTCGCGACCGCCGAGGCGGTGCTGCACCTGATCAAGAAGGACTACGTCCGGGGCGGCTAGCTCCGGCCGACCCCATGCCCACCCACACGCCCCGGCTGACCGAGCTCGCGCGCTGCGCGGGTTGAGCCGCGAAGATCCGCTCCGCGGACTTGGCGCACGTGTTGCGCCCCTTGAAACGCCGAAAGCCCCCGCCAGAAGCCCTGGTGGGGTTCGAGACCAGCGACGACGCCGCGGTCTATCGGCTGACCAAGGGGCTGGCGGTGGTCGAGACGGTCGACTTCTTTCCACCGGTGGTCGACGACCCGTTCGTGTTCGGCCAGATCGCCGCCGCGAACGCGCTGTCCGACATCTGGGCGATGGGAGCCCGCCCCCTCTTCGCTCTCAACCTGGTGGCGTTTCCGAAGGCGCTGCCGCTCGGGGTGCTGTCGAAGATCCTCGCCGGAGGGCAGTCGAAGGCAGACGAGGCTGGCATTCCGGTGCTGGGTGGCCACTCGATTCACGACGACGAACCGAAGTACGGCATGGCGGTGACCGGGTGCGTGCACCCCGACCGGGTGCTCACCAACGCGGGGGCCCGGGCCGGCGACGTGCTGCTCCTGACCAAGCCGCTCGGGTCGGGCATCGCCACCACCGCCCTGAAGCGCAACCTGGCGTCGACCGACCTCGTCCGCCGGGCCGTCGCGGTGATGGCCGGCCTCAACCGCGCCGCCGGTGAGGTCTTCGCCTCGCGGCGCCTCGAAGTCCACGCCCTCACCGACGTCACCGGCTTCGGCCTGTTGGGGCACCTGCTCGAGATGGCGACCGCCGCGAACCTGCGCGCCCGGCTCGTTCTCGAGAAAGTGCCGGTGCTCGCCGGCGTTCCCGAGCTCGCCGAGCAGGAAGTCGTCCCCGGAGGCACGCGGGCCAACCTGGCCTCGGTCGTGCGGCGCGTGCGCTTTCCCAGGGGGCTGCCGCTGTCGGTGAAGTGGGTGCTCGCCGACGCGCAGACGAACGGCGGGCTGCTCGCGGCGGTGCCCGCGGGCCGGGCGGACAGGGCGGTCACGCTCCTCGAGCGGGCGGGCGTCGAAGTCGCCCGGGTGGGTGAATTCGTCCGCGGCCGAGCCGGAATCGACGTGGTGTAGGTTTTCGCACCGCGCGTCGCCAGCTACGATGAGCGCGATGTCCGTACGCGCCCTCTTGCCATTCGCAACCGCCCTGCTGCTCTCCGTGCCGGCGCACGGCAAGCAGCCGACGGTCATCATCGACCCGGGCCACGGCGGCGGCCAGGCGGGTGCTTCCAGCGCGAGCGGTTACCGCGAGAAGAACCTGTCCCTGCAGCTCGCGCAGAAGCTCGGCGCCGAGCTCGAGAAGCTGGGCGCGAAGGTGTGGCTGACGCGCGAGAAGGACGCGCACCTTCCCCTCGCCGACCGGGTCGCCTTCTCGCGCTCGCACCCGGCCGACCTGTTCATCTCACTGCACGCGAACTCGATGCCGACGCAGTGGGCGCGCCGGCGCACCGAGGGCATCGAAACGTATTTCCTGTCGGCGAACGCCTCGGGCGAGGAAGCGCGGAAGACGGCAGCGCGCGAGAACGCCGAGGTCCAGGCGGCGCCTGAAGCGGCTGGGGACGACACGCTGGCCTTCATCCTCGCCGACCTGCAGCGGAGCGAGGCCCACGTGGACTCGTCGCGGCTCGCCTACTCGGTGCACCAGAAGCTGGTGGCGGCCACCGGGGCCACCGACCGGGGAGTTCAGCAGGCGCCCTTCTACGTGCTGATGGGAGTCGAGGCGCCCGCGATTCTGGTCGAGGTGGGCTTCATCTCGCACCCGACCGAGGGGAAGAAGCTGCAAGACGCCAAGTACCAGGACCTGATCGTCCAGGCGCTGGCCGAGGGAGTGACGACCTTCCTCGAGCAGGTCGGCGCCCGAGACACCAAGGCCGAGGCCGAACCGAAGTAGGTCGGCCCTTGGGCCGCCCCGGCCGGCCGTACCGTCCGCGGGTCTGTACGCCAGAGTCCACTTGCGTCGGACCGCTCCCCGAGCCTGTTCGCAAGCCCCTGGAAACACGAGTGTCCCCCGACGCCAGAGCGCGGCACGCCCGGTGCTTTGGGCGCTGAGGAAATGAAGACCCAAACCGCGGTGGTGTTTCTCTCGATGTCGTTGGCAGGAGGCAGATGCCTCGCCGACGGTGCGGCCAAGCGCCGGTCCGACGCGCGAATCGTCCAGGAGGTCGGCCTGCTCGGGCCGGTGGGCCAGCTCAGGGGCGCGTCCGCCCGGGTTTTCTCGCCCGGCGGGCTCGGAGCAGACATCGACGTCGCGCTCGGCAACCTGCGGGCCAGGCCCTCGATGGCCACGGACGCGCCCGCGGGGCCGAGGGCCCCGACTTCGGCCGGAAGCCCCCGGTCGATCGTCGAAGCTGACGGGCGAGTCGGCCTGCGCGGGCCCCCCATCTCTGCTAATTGGGGCAGATGCGCTCGTTCAACCGCGGCCCGCTCGAACTCCGACCCATCACCCTGACTCCAGCCGTGTCGCGCCATGCCGAAGGCTCGACGCAGGTCGAGTTCGGGGACACCAAGGTGCTGGTCACCTGCTCGGTCGAGGAAAAGGTACCACCGCACGTGATGGGTTCGGGCGGAGGCTGGGTGACGGCCGAGTACGGCATGCTGCCGCGCTCGACCCACACTCGCTCGGCGCGCGAGGCGGCGAAGGGGAAGCAGGGCGGGCGAACGATGGAAATCCAGCGGCTCATCGGGCGCTCGATGAGGGCGGCTGTCGACCCGAAGAAGTTGGGAGTCCGCACCTTCACCCTCGATTGCGACGTGCTCCAGGCGGACGGTGGCACGCGCACCGCGTCCATCACCGGAGCTTACGTCGCGCTGGCGCTGGCGCTCCGGAAGCTCAAGGAGAAGGGGCTGATCGCTCAGGTGCCTCTGCTGACTCCCGTGGCCGCCGTGTCGGTGGGCATCGTGAAAGGTTCGGTGGCCGTCGACCTGGACTATGGCGAGGACTCGTCGGCCGACGTCGATCTGAACATCGTCGCGACCGAGGGAGGCCGGCTGGTCGAGGTGCAGGGGACGGCCGAGCAGAAGGCCTTCGAGCGCGAGCAACTCGACGCGATGCTCGACGCGGGGCTGGCAGCCATTGCCCGGTTGGTCGAGCTGCAGAGGAAGGCGCTGGGCTGACGCCGTGGGGAAGTTGCTCTTCGCAACCACCAACCCGGGGAAGCTGCGCGAGCTGCGAGAGCTGATGGGCGGCGACCTGGAAGTGGTGTCGCTCGCCGACCTGCCGCCGCTGCCCGAGGTTGACGAGGACCAGCCGACGTTCGAAGGGAACGCCGAGAAGAAGGCGCGTGCCTACGCCGCCGCCAGTGAGCTGCCCACCCTGGCGGACGATTCGGGGTTGTGCGTCGAGGCGCTCGGGGGGCGGCCCGGCGTCCAGTCGGCGCGCTACGGCGACAGCGACGCGGACCGAATCCGGCGCCTGTTGAAAGCGCTCGAGGACGTGCCGGTCGAGGGGCGGCGCGCCGAATTCCGATGCGTGCTCTGCTTGGCGAAGCCAATCGGCGAAGCGGTGCTGGAGCTAGGGCGGTGCGAAGGGCGAATCCTCTTCGCGCCCAGAGGGGCGAACGGCTTCGGGTACGACCCGGTGTTCGAGGTCGCGGGAGGAAGCCGGACGATGGCCGAGCTGTCCTCCGTCGAAAAGTCGGCGGTCTCGCACCGGGGAATCGCGTTTCGCAAGATGCGGCCGCACCTGCTGGCATTGGGAGGCGCGGGGCACCGCTGAAGCAGACCGCCTTGCTTGTCTCGCGCGGATGGTTCAAGAATGTCCTGCGTTTTTCGGGGCGTAGCGCAGCCTGGTAGCGCGCCTGCCTTGGGCGCAGGAGGTCGCAGGTTCGAATCCTGTCGCCCCGACAACCGCATGCAGCAGAGCGCCCGTAGCTCAGCCGGATAGAGCATCGGCCTTCTAAGCCGAGGGTCGTGGGTTCGAGTCCCGCCGGGCGCGCATGGAAAGGCGAGTGGTCCCAGCGGGTTAGCTCGGACCCTCGTCTTTCGTCTGCACCCCCGTTTTGGAAAAGTGTCCAAATCTTGTCCAAGATTCATCGAGGCGACTGACGGCGGCGCGCTGGTCATCGACGCTGATGACGTTGTAGCGGTCGAACACGGTCCGGGTGCGGTGACCCGACATCCGCATCACCACCGACTCCGGCACGCCCAGCTTGCGGGCGCGGGTGATGAAGCTGCGCCGCAGATCGTGGAACCAGAGGTCGGGTAGCTCGGCCTTCTTCTTCGCCCTCAGGAACGCCCGTGAGCGACGGGTCGCTCCTGTTTCTGCTGCACCTGGCCTCGAAGATGCGGCCGGCGAAGGACGGCGGAAGCAGGTTCGGCATCGTGCTCAACGGCTCGCCGCTGTTCACTGGCGGCGCGGGCTCGGGCGAGAGCGAGATTCGGCGGTACATGCTCGAGAACGACCTCGTTGAGGCGATCATCGGGCTGCCGACCGACATGTTCTACAACACTGGCATTAGCACCTACGTCTGGGTGGTGAGCAACCGGAAGCCAGAGCACCGCAAGGGGAAGGTGCAGCTCATCGACGCGAGCGGGTTCTTCCAGAAGATGCGGAAGAGCCTGGGCAGCAAGCGCAAGGAACTGAGCCCCGAGCACATCGAGGACATCACGCGCATCTTCGGCGACTGCAGGAAGGTGACGCGCGACGGGGTGCCCGGGTTTCCCCGAGGCCGGTTTCCTTGAGTCAGGCCACCATGGCCCGGCCCTGCTGACTTCGATACCACGCCTCCGCGTATTCTGCCGGTGGCCCTCCGAAGAAGCCGGCGAACCGCGGCGTCTGAACCCCCCGGCACTACGTCCCTCGCCTGAGGTGGCCAATCCGGTCCACTCCCGTCCGTGACCGAGCACCGCCACGCGGCACGTCGCAGGAAATCCAGAAGTAGACCCGGGGAAGGCCTACCGGCGACTACTGCGCTCTTTGCTTTTCCGGTGGGGCACACTGAGCCGTGCGCTACGTGCAGACACGAGGGGAACAACCCTGAGCTCTGCTCCCATCGCATGAGCAAGCTTTCGAAGCGTTGACACCCGTGGGTCGCTTCGTCCCGCGAGAATGCGGCTCACCTCCGCCTGCTGAACGCTCGCCCGGCGACCAAGCTCCTGCTGGGAGAGTCGCCGGGCGGCACGAAGGTCCGCGAGCGTCTTTGCGACTTCGTTCGCGTAGTGCTTGTCGAGTGCCTGATGGAGCTCCGCCTGCTCGCCGCCGAGCTTTCGCGCCCGGGTCTTCAGAACCTCGAGGGTGTCATCCAAAGTTCTCGCCATGGCGTCTGTCCTCCATTCGCATTATGTGGCCGTGCACATAGGCCGTCAAGCTGACCCTTGGTGCCGCTTCCAGGCGACCAAGCGCTCCCGGGCAAGCCGGATTTGGCTCTGCTGATGGGATTTCGCCGGGTGTCGCCCCTTGTCGTAGCCCCCAAGCAGGAGCACGACCTTCTCTCCGTGGACGCTAAAGAAGACCCGAAGAAGCATCGCGCGAGAATCGGCCTGGGACAGCTTGCTCTTGCGCCGTAGCTTGAGGCGGTGGAGCACCTCGTCCACGGTGTCGTCGAGCCGGAACTCGAAGAGCCCACCGCCAAGTGCCCGTCCATGCCGCGTCTGCACCACATTCGGGCCGAGGTGCTGCAAATAGTGGCGCATCGCCATGCCGAGTATCGTCGCCTCGGGCTCGGTCAGCCCCTCCGTCAACCACCGGTGCACAGGGCAATCGCC
>JAHFDQ010000362.1 GCA_023248915.1 Archangiaceae bacterium
CAACAGCAGCCGGTCCGAAGGGAAGATGGCGAGTGAGGGCAAGAGGCCGAGCAGCGACCCCGCGGTCAGCCACGCCACCGTGCGGCGCAAGCCCGGGTCGAGCGTTTTCACCCGGGCGCGAAGCAGCCACGCCACCAGCGCCACTCCGGCCAACCCCACCGCCACCAGCACCGGCCTCGCCCGAGGGTCCAGCCAAAAGTCCGAGGGTAAGCCCACCGTCATCGCGCCGACGAGCGCGCAGGCCCGGGGGCCGGCGGCGAGCAGGAAGCCCGCAGGGTCGTGGGTCGGGTCGAGATAGATGCCCGAACCGGAAGAGCCGTACCCGAGCCCGCGGTAGACGACGGCCCAGACAGCCACCACGCCTGCGAGCGGGGCGAGCGCGAAAAGCCGCTCTCTCCGCGACTCGCTGGCTCCGAACGCCTCGTAGGCCGGCACGTAGACGAGCCCGGCCAGGGCCGCCTCGGCGCCGCACAGCCCGACCGCGTAGCCGGCCGCCGACAGCCAGGCGCCGGGAGCCCAGCCGCGGGTCCGCCAGGCCAGATGCGCGAAGAGGCCGAGGACCACCGGCACCGCGGCCACCAGCGCGTTCCGGTTGGCCAGCCAGTCGACCGGAGTGGCGTGCGACGGGTCGAGCGCGAACAGGAGCAGGGCGAACGGAGCCGCCCGCTCGGGAAGCAGCCGTCGGTAGAGGAGCGCCGCCGCGCCGATGAGCGCCAGCCCCCAGGCGATGGAGTGCAGGTGGGCCGGCCAGGCCCGGCCGCCGAAAAGCCAGACATCGAGGTAGATGAGGGCGGACGACAGCGGGCGGAAGAAGACCAGCTTGAGCTCGGGCGGCGTAAACCAGGGGAAAGGACCGCGTTCGATGAACGGCCTGAGCGCGGCCGCGTCGCCCGGGACAAAGGCGTACAAGTCGAGCGGCCGGTGCGGGTAGGCGACCCCGGAAACCAGCGCTCGGTGGAAGTCGTCGTCGAGGAGCAGCCCGAGCGACAGGCTCGGCAAGGCGAGCAACAGGCCGGCCGCGAGGGACAACCAGACCGCGCGTCGGAAGGAAAGGGCCACCGCGGCCTTCCTACCGCCCGACAACCGTGCAGGTCGAGCAGAGTTCCGCTCGGGTCGAGCGCAGTCGAGCCCCCCTCGCCAGGCTCGGAGTGAGCGGAGTCCCGTTCAGGTCGAGCGGAGTCGAGACCCCTCGACGGGCTCGGGGTGAGCGGCGGGTGCGAGAGCGCCTAGCCCGCGCCGTCCTGCATCGACCCGAACCGGTCGGGCGCGAGCGTCACGTAGAGCCCTTCGCCCAGGGTGTAGGCCTCGCCGTCGGGGCCGACGATGCGGCCCCGCGTCGTCACCTTGCGCCCCTCGGCGCTCTCCACCCAGGCCTCCAGCATCGCTGGCAGCTCGAGCGGCACCAGCCGCTTGAACTCGACCGACAGCTTCGCCGCGACGACCTGGTGGCCCGAGAGCCAGGCGCCAATCCCCATCGCCTCGTCGAGCGCGGCGGCCAGGGCGCCGCCGTGCACATGGCCCGGAGGCCCTTCGGCTCCGGAACGGAACCGCAGCTGGGCGACGAGCGCTCCGTCCGAGTCGCGCGAGTAGTACGTCACCTGCATGCGCTTGGCGTTGTGGAGTCCCGAGACGTACGAGCGCGACAAGAGCGGCAACGCGGCAAGCCGAGTCAGGCCAGGTAGAGGATTCGACACCGGTCGTCGGCGCGGGCTCATCGGCGTTCCTCGGAGCTGGGTTTGACCAGGCGGGCACGGTAGACGGGTTGCCCCGAGACCAGGTAGCGGCGCTCGCGGGTCGACGGCACCTCGTCGGGGTCGAACGGGTGGAAGGCCAGGGGCCCCAGCGGGTTGACGAGCCCCGCGGCCTCGAGGATTTCGAGCATGCGCCGGGCCCGGTCTTCGACGTCGGTGCGCAGGTCGAAGCGCCCTCCGGGCTCGAGCAGGCCGAAGAGCAGTTGGCTGAAATCAGGCTGCACCACCGCGCGCTTCAGGTGCGCGCGCTTCCACCACGGGTCGGGGAACTGCAGGTGAATGGCCGCCACCGAGCCCGGCTCGAACAGTCGCGGTATTTCGAACCGGGCGTCCGCCTCGAGCACCCGCAGGTTTCCGTACCCGCGGGCCTGGGCCCGGAAGAGCGTCTCTCGCGCATACTTCTTCCGCCACTCGAACGCGACGTAGTTCACCTCGGGGTGGCGGCGCACGTACTCGAGGGCGAAGCCGCCCGCGCCCGAGCCGATCTCCAGCTCGAGCGGGCCCGGACGGCCGAACACCGCGGTCCAGTCGGGAGGGGCGGCCAGCCCGGTCAGGTCCTGACCTGCGGGCTCGGGTCGGAGGCTGGGGCGAGACATCGGCGCGCGGTGAGCTATCAGCTTTTCCGCGGCCCCTCAAAGCGTCGGAGCCCGCTCAGACGCTCAGCCGGCCAGGCGCTCGCGCGCGGCCTCTTCGGCAGCCGGCGGCACCCCGGCTCGCAGGACGCGGCCGAACCCCCGCTCCTTGCCCAGTTCGGGCACCACGGCCCCGTCGCGCACCGCCTCGCGGCCGTTGATCAGCACCGCCGCCACCGCGCCGTCGTTCTGGTTCACCATCCGGACGAAGCCGCCGAAGTTTTCCATCTCGGCCTCCTTCGCCACGTCGAGCCGCTCGGTCAGTCGGGTCGGGTCGATGACCACCAGGTCGGCCCGCTTCCCCACCTCGAGCGTGCCGGCGTCCAGGCCCAACCAGTCGGCCAGCTCTCCGGTGAGCCGGTAGACCGCGCGCTCGGGGCTCATCACCGGCTGGCCGCGCTGGTCGGCTTCCCGGACCACCCTGAGCAGCCGAAGGGGGAAGTTGTAGTGCGCCATGTTGCGCAGGTGAGCGCCGGCGTCCGAGAAGCCGACGAGGATGTCCGGGTGGCTGATGATTCGCTCGACCTCGCGCGGCCGGTCGTTGGCCATCACCGTGTACCAACGGACCTGGTCGCCGTGCCGGGCGACCAAGTCGAGGAAGACGTCCACCGCTTCCTCCCCGCGCTCCTTGGCGATCTGTTCGAACGACTTGCCCACCAGGCTCGGGTCGGGCGCCCGCAAGATCTCCGAGTGGTTGAAGTTCCGGTGGAACACCTTCGGAAGAAACTTGCTCTTCCACTGCTGCTTGAACCGGGCGCGGAACGCGGGGTCGCGCAAGAGGCGGGCGCGCGCCTCGGGGTCCTGCACGTGCAGCGCGGCCGCTCCGGCCCCGAACTCCTCGAACACCACCAGGTCGATGCCGTCCGCCCAGAGGTCGAACACCTCGGGCAGGGCCTGCCAGCGGAAGTCGGCACCCAAGAGCCGGTTGAACACCCGCGACACCCAGCCGATCACCTTGTGGATTCCGCGGTTCGCGCGCGTGTCCATCATCGAGATGACGGTGGTCTTCAGGGCCTTCCGGAACAGGCCCATGCTCTCGAACAGGAAGAGCAGCACGTTCACCTTGGTGGTGATGTTGGGGACACCCTGGAAGACACGGCCCCGCTCGCGCAACACCCGCGTCAGCCGCCGGTACTCGGACCAGTGCGCGAACGTGGACGGCAGCGGCCGGCTGCGGATGTCGCGGGTGCCGCCCATCTTGTCCCAGGGCAGGGTCTGGATGGAGAGCCCGAAGTAGCCCGCGTCGAGCCCCTCGCAGAGCAGCGTTTCCATCTTGCCGAGCTCGGCCGCCGACGGCCGAACCCGCTTGTCGAGCGCCCGGTCGATGCCCAGCACGTAGGTGCGCAGCGCCGAGTGGCCGACGAACGACGACACGTTCGGACCGAGCGGAAGCGCGTCGAGGTGCCGCAGGTAGTCGCCGAGCGATTCCCAGTCCTTCTTGGTTTCGAGCAGCGACCTCACCGTGTCGTACGGAATGGCTTCGACCCGGCAAAACTGGTCGGCCAGGTCCTGGGGAGTGCCGAGCGCCAGGGACAGCGAGCAGCTTCCCATCATCACCGACGTGACTCCGTGGCGCACCGACTCGGACAGCGAGGGCGCCAGCTCGACCTCGGCGTCGTAGTGCGTGTGCAGGTCGATGAAGCCGGGCGTCACCCAGCGGCCCGTTGCGTCGATGCGCCGGGTGCCCGGCCCGCGCGGAAGCGGCGTCTCGCTGATGGCGGCGATCCGGCCGTTTCTCACCCCCAGTTGGCGGACCGCCGGCGGGCTGCCTCGGCCGTCGAAGAAGAGGCCGTTCTCTACGACTACTTCGAAGGGCGTGTGCACGCGCGGTCTGGTAACCGCCACCCGGTCGCGGCGCCAACCCGGAGACGCGACCTTCGCCGAAGGGCAGCCCCGGCAAGCAACAAGCCCCCCCAGAGCTCGGCGGGGCCGGGCGCTCCGCTGCAGCAGCCGGCAGGGCGCAGCTTGGGGTTGGGCACTCCGATGGAAGCCAGATTGCGGCGCGGAAGCGGGGTGCCGGTGAACCCAGAGTTCTGCGGGTCGTGGTGGAAGCCGTCCCAGGAGATGTTGGAAGGGAAACCGTAGCCGTTCCAGGCGAACAGGCCTCCCTCGCGGGTCGCGGTCGCCGCCACCATCTGGCCCTTCACCAGGCCCACCGCTGGGCTCGAGGCGAGGGTGCCGCCCGTGAACTTCGGCCAACCGGTCGGCTGCGCCCCCGCCCCGTCGACGGCGTAGAGCAGGTACCCGGCTCCGGCGAGGATTTCCGGCTGGCTGTCGCCATCAAGGTCGCCGATGGCGAAGCCGGCCTCTGGCTGCGCTCCGGGCAATTCGAACGGGAAGCCGTCGGCGAGCGGCGCGGGGGCTTCGAAGCCGCTGCGGTTCTCCTTGATCCGCGCGCCGGCGTGCCACGCCATCAGCCGCGTCGAACCGTCCGAGCCAACGTCGGTCGAGACGAGCTCGAGTCGGCCGTCGCCGTCGAGGTCGGCCGCGGCCGGGCTCGTCGCCGGGCCGGCGCCAGTCGCCCCCTCGAGCTCGAGTGCCAGTTGGCCGGTGGTGGTGTACAGCCGCAAGGGGCCCCCCGCGGCCTGGAGGGCAATCTCGAAGCGGCCGTCGCCGTCGAAGTCGGCGATGAGCGGCGACGCCACGCCGCCGCGCGCGCCCGTCGACGCGGCCGCGTCTCCGTCGAGCCGCACCGGCCAGCCGAACGCGGTGGCGGGCCCGTCAGGCCCTCCCACAAGGAGATAGGCGCGCGCCCCCCGGCCCTCGTCGGTGACCTCGGACGTCACTACGACTATCTCCGGCCAGCCGTCTTCGTTCAGGTCGGCGGCCGCCGGGGTTGCGACGATTCGGGTGCGGCCAGGCCGGGTGTCCGATACCTCGAAGGGAAAGCCCGCCGCCGGCCGCCCGTCCGCTTCGAAGCCGTAGAGAAAGCCGTCGAGCCCGGCCTGCAAGATGAGCAGCCCGGTCAGCGTCGGTGCCACCACGGGCGCGGCCACGGCGCCCGGTTCGACGTCGCGAAGCGCCAGGCCGGCCGTCCCCGCGTCGAGAAGCCCCGAAGCGCCGCAGCCGGTCGGGGTCTGCACGAAGCAGGGCGGGGTCCCGGTTCCGAGCTCGACCGGGAAGCCCGGCAGCGGGTGGCCGGCCGTGTCGTAGACCGCCAACAACCCTTCGCGTGTAACCGCGAGGACGTCGAGCCGTCCGTCGCCGTCGAGGTCTTCGAAGGCCAGGCTGGCCGAGACCGCCTGGGGCCCGGCTTCCCTGGGGTGGCGCGTTTCCGGCAGGCGCATCGGGAAGCCGGGAAGCTCGTCGCCCCGGGCATCGAGGGCGTGGATTTCGCCGTCCGTCGTCGCGACTACCAGCTCGTCCGAGCCGTCGTTGTCCAGGTCGATGAGCCTGGGCGAGGCCGTTCCCACCCCGGCGACCCGCCGCGGGAAGCCGGTCAGCGCGTCCGCCTCGGTGCGCAGAAAAACCATCTTCCGGGCCTCGGACCGCGCCTCGCCGCGCGCGTCGCCGTAGTGGGTGACCACCGCCACGCGGACCGTGACCGCGAAGGCGTGAGCGTCTTCCACCGGCCGGGGAGGGGGCAACTCGAGCGAGGAAGGCACCACCGTGCCGAGCGGCCCCGAGACGCCGTCCGCCGCGGACGTCTCGGCAAACGTCACGAATTTGTCTTCGGCCGGCTCGAGCCCGCCGGCGGCCGACAGCGTCACCGTGCAGGGGGCCCGGGACTGCACGTTGGCGACTACCTGGAAAGGCGCCGCCGACGGCAGGACGTCGAACCAGCGCGGCGCTTCGATGTCCACCGAGGCGGGAATGCGGCCCAGGGCGACGGCGTCGACCACGCGCCGGGCGTCGAGCCGGCCCCGGCCGAAGTCAGGGGTCCAGCCGCCGTCGGTAGGCTCGATTTCGCGAGACAAGAGCTGCTGTAGCTCGCCCGCTGAGAGGGCCGGGGTGAGGCCGTGGTCGAGCCCCACGCTCTGGGCGAGCCCGGCGATGCCGGCGGCGAGCGCGGCGGCCCCCGCTCCGCACCGGTCGCTGGGCGCCGTTGCGTCGGTGTGCCCGCCGCTCGCCCCGCACCGGTCGGCGACCCAGAAGGTGGTCGAGGTCTGCCACGTCGTCCCGTCGAAGCCCTGGGGCCGAACGTCGAACACCCGCTCGAGGTTGGCTGGGGCGTCGTGCTGGAACCCGGTCGCGT
>JAHFDQ010000363.1 GCA_023248915.1 Archangiaceae bacterium
CTCGAAGGGCACGGGTCGAGTGACGCGAGGTGCGAGTTGGGGACTTCGTACCATTCCCCCGGTTGGAGCGTGTCGATCGGGCCTGCGCTCGCGTTCCCGGCGACGCCGAAGGCAATCGCGAGGCCGAGGCGCGCCAGCCTGGGCCTAAGCCGTTGGGCGCGATACCGGGTCTTCCGAGCCATTTTCATTCCCTTCCTCGACGCAGCGTGGCCCAGTTCCAGGGAACGGGGCAACCCGCCGGACAGCACGACAGCACGCCGCTACGGATCTCGAGGCACCGCCCACGGCCGCATCGAGGTCGACAGGACCACCGCGTCCTTGCCACCCGCCCCCGCGTGGTCGGTCATGCCGATGGCGAAGAGACGTCGGCCGTCGATGACGAAGTCCTGAACGGTGTCGTTGCCTGGCCCGCCCCACCTGGCCTCGTCGACGAGCGCGCCGTCCTCAGGGTTGAAGCGCAGCAGCGCCACGTCCATGCGCCCCTGGCCCGTGCTGTCCTGGTTCGCCAGGACGACGACGCTTCCGTCCGCAGGGTCGACGCCGATGGCGCGCGCCGACTCGGTGCCGCCACCCCCCCACTCGACCTGCCAGAGCAGCGCTCCGGTCATGTCGAACGCCCAGAGCATGAGCTGCGACGCGGGCGGCGGCATCGCCCTCGCGCCGACGGCGTACAGGCGAGTCCCGTCGGTGGCCAGGCCCAGGATGTCTTCGAGGCTCTTCCCGGGGTCCCCGTACGTCCGGGACCAGGCCAGAGTTCCGTCCGCCTTGTCGAAGGCAGCGATGAGCGCGTCGCCGCCGTCAGCCCAGAGCTCGCTCGTCTCGACGGCGCCGCCGCGCCCGCCGAGGTAAAGGTACCTGTCGTCGACCACCATGTGGCCGTTCGCCTCGTCCCACCCGTCGGTCCCCCATGGCCTCGCCCAAACCAGGCTGCCGTCGTTCGCCACGCGAAGGAGCATGACGTCCATCGACGTCGAGTCTCCCTTCGTCCAACCCGAAAGCCAGACGCCTTGCGAGTCCGCGACCAGGCCGTCGACCTCCTCGTAGTCGTGGCCCCGCCCCCAGGTGAAGTCCCAGAGCAGCTCGCCCGTGTCCCGGTTGAAGGCGAGGAGGAACGCTTCCGCGTCCGTGGCCTTCAAGCTCTGGTAGGTGGTTCCGGCGACGTAGACGATGTCTCCCGCGACGCGGACGATGAAGGCCTTGTCGGTGGAGTGCCCCGGCCCCACCCAGACGCTCTGCCACTTCACGGTCGCTCCGTCCCGGGTCAACCGATAGACGCAGACATCTGGCAGAGCGGTGGAGCGGACTTCGAAGGTCGCCACGAACAGGTCGCCGCCGGGCTCGACGTCGATGCCCCAACCCTCGTCGGTGGCCTTGCTCCCGAAAGTCCGGTACCAGGTCGCCTCGTCGCCGACGAGCGGGCCCGGGCCCACGTCCGGCCTCGCGCAGCTCGACGCCGCGGCGAGCAACGCCAGGACCCGGCAGAACGTGCGGATGCTCATCGGTCGCCTCCGTCCCTGGCACCTCGCGGTGCGTGGCTCACGCGCTCGAGCCATAGCAGGGCACAGGCCTGCTGTCGCTCGACGACCCGTCATCGAAATCGCCCCGCCTCCATAGAGGTCTTGCGGCCATTACCGCCACCCCCCGTTCGCCGCTCCTTCCCGCTGCCCTTCGGCGCGCGCGAGTTCCTCCACGAGCTCTCGGCGATGCCACTTCGGCCGGATTGGCGCCAGCTCTCGACGCCGGGGGGCGGTCGCCAGACGACGCGCGGAGTGGCGATGGCGCGCCACACCCGGTCCACCACTTTGCCCGGTTCGCGATCGAGCATGCCCTTCGTGATTCGCTGCACCCGCCACCCGAGCGCGGTCAGCTGCGAAGCGCGCCGCTCGGTGGCCTCGAATTGGTCGCGAGTCAGCGCGTGGACCCCGTAGCCGTCGCACTCGATGGCGAGCGAGTGCTCCGGGTACGCGAGGTCGATGGATCCGGGCTGCCCCTCGAGCGGTTCGAAGACCAGACCACAGCAGGGAAGTGGCAACTCGGCCGCGCGCAGCAAGTACCAGGTCCGCACCTCGAGGATGCTCCCGAGGGGCCGGCCGCGCAGGTGACAATCCCTGAGCGCTCGCCGAGCGGTCTCGAGTCCGGCCCGGCCGCGCAACGCCCGGGACTTCAGACGGTGCTCCAGGTAATCGAGGCGAATGAGCATGCGGCGCCACGCAGCGTCGAGCGGTTGTGCGAACTTCGCCACCGTCAGATCAGCCGCTATGTCGAGGAGGGTTCGGGCGACGCTGGTGACCGGAATGCCATTCACCAGGCGGCGGTCCGTGCCCGTAACTCGCGCCATGGCGATGCGCGTCACATTGGAAGGGCGGCGCATCCGTCGCGGCACGGAAACTTCAACCACGTCTGCATCGAACCCATCGAGCCCATAGAGGCGAGCCGCGCCCGCGTGGCTCACCACCGCGTCGGGCCCCGCCCATAGGCAGGCCGCGAGGAGGCGCTGGCGAAAAGCCCACGATGAGGGCGTGCCGGGCGCCGAGGGTGCTGTCGGCAGCCGGTAGACCCCGGGAAGCACCCGCTCGCATTGCTTCGCGCGAGCCGCGCGGCACAGCGCCATTCTGCCCAGGCCGTGCGCCGCCGCCTGGTCATTGGTGAAGAGCCCGTACTGCGTCGATGCCTGCGCGACCAACCCGCCCCAGTTCCCCATGTGGAGAGCAGACCACCCGGGTCTGACGCCCGTTCGGCGGTGTTACAAATGTTCCAGAGAAAGCCAGGTGCCGCGGGCCTTCGCCTGGCGATGGAACCGAAACCCCGTTCTCAGGCACATTTGTAACGTGGGCGGCCAGCGGTGGCCGTTGGGCGCACGCGGCGGGGCGGTCGCTTCAGTCGCTGGAGAGTCGCAGTGCGTCACTGGCGCGCTTGGGCCGAGGCAACGTAACCCACCGAGCCCGCCGCGCCGGCTCACTCCCGAACCGCGTTCGCCCAGAGCATGTCCTGCTCGTCGGCGCCGGCCCGGGGCTGCACCCGCGAGCGCAGCACCCGAAACCCCGCGGCGCGAATTTCGGCGAGGATTTCCTCGGGGTCGCCGATGAACCTGCGGGCGACGCCTTCCACCACCTGGCAGCGGCTGGCGGGGTCGAAGGTCTCGACGAGTTGCGCGGCGGCGACCGGGCCGCACATGGTCGCGACGTGAAGCAGCCCACCTTCCACCAGCACGCGCCGGGCGCTGGCGAGCACTCGGGCGCGGTCTTCCCCGATGATGCAGTGCAGGCAGTGCCCGTCGATGACGGCGTCGAACGAGCCGTCCTCGAGCCCGGCCAGGGTGAGCACGTCTCCGACGAGGAACTTCGCGCGCGCATGCCCACCGGCCGCCTTGCGCTCGTTGGCCCATTCGATGGCGGTGGGCGAGATGTCCACTCCCGTCACCTCGAAGCCCATCTCCTCGAGCCACACCGAGACGTTGCCTGCGCCACAGCCGAGCTCCAACACGCGCTTGCCCGTGAAGGGCAGGAGGTCGCGGATCGCCCACTCGAGCTCGGCGATGTGCTCGACCAGCTCTCGGGGGGAATCCCAGCCGTCGGCTTCCCCCTTCTGGCGCAGCGCACGGTACTTCTGGTCGTGAGCGGCGTAGTCGGTCTTCATCGAAACCCGCCGGCCTACGGGTAGGTCACCTGGGCGATTCCCCACTGGCCGCTGCCGCCAGGCGATGAACCGGGCGCTCCGGGCGTGCCGAGGATCGCCATCGTGCCGCCGGTCGGGCTCCAGGACGAGGAAGCGCCTATCGCCACGCCGACCGTCGGCCCCCCGCCGCCGGCCCCGCCAGCCCCGCCCGTGCCGCCCCAGCCGCCCGAGCCGCCGACACCGCCGTTGCTGCCGTCGTCCTGCTCGCTGCCACCGCCGTACGCGGTGCCACCGCCGCCGCCGGGCATTCCGCCGCCCCCGCCGGACCCGGCGTTGCCCCCTGCGCCTCCGGTGCCCGTGTAGATGGCGAGCCCGTCGCCGGTGACGCTCGAGGCGTATAGGAAGATGCCAATCGAGGCCCCGCCGCTCGTTCCGAGGCGCCCGCCCTGGCCGGCGCAGCCGCCCCCTCCCCCTCCCCCTCCCGCGCTTCCGTAGCTGTTGCAGTTGTCGGTGCCGCCTCCACCCGCGCCAGCTCCCCCGCCACCGTTGCCGTGGGCGCCGTCCAGCCCGTCGCTGGTGAAGGCCGGCAGGTATCCGCCGTAGTCGAGGTTGCCGAATCCGGCGCCGAAGACTCCGGGGTCTCCGCCCGCGCCGTTCGCTCCGGCGGCACCATCGTACCAGGGTGGGGCCGTCGTGTTCCCTTGGCAGCAAGGCCTCCCCAGGCCTCCCGGGGTGCCGCCCGCCCCGGTCCCGCCGGGATCGCCGGGCGTGCCGTCTCGGCCGGGCCAGCCTCCGGCACCGCCGTTCATGCCGCAGGCGCTCCACCCCCCGGCCCCACCGCTGGGCCGGCCACAGTGGGTGCAGAACAGTCCGCTCGAGTCCTCGCAGCCCGGCGCGCCCGTTCCCCCGTTGCTCGCCGAGGCGCCGCCGGCCCCATCGCCGCCGCTCTGGCCTGGAGCGCCGTCACCGGCCTTCACCATCAACCCCTGCAACAACACCGACGCCGAGTTGCGCACGACGGCCCCGTACGCGCTCATCTCGGACCCTGCGGCGCTCGTGCCGAGGAAGCTCATCAGCTGCACCGTGGCCCCCGACGCGTTGTCGATGACCAGCGGCGGATTGGCGCCCGACACCGTCACCGAGTTCGCCGCCGAGCGCGACCAGGTGCCGGCCTGATAGCCGCCGTACACGCCCTTATTCGCCGCCGCGGCGACCGTTCCGACGTAGCTGCCCACCGCCACCAGGACGTCGCGCTGCCCCCCCACGACCGCCGCCGCGATTCCGGCCGCGATGGTCGCTTTCGGCAGGGCCCGGGTGCCCGGGTAGGCGTCGCTGCCTCCGGCGGCGGGCGGCGCGACGAAGACGGCGTTCCCCAGCTCGCCGTCGATGCCGTCGCAGTTGGCGTCGGCGAAGCCCAGGTCGGGCAGGTCGACGCTCGACACCCAGTTGCAGGCGTACTCGCAGCCGTTGGCGGGGTTGCCGTCCAGGTCCCAGAAGCCGGGCTTGCAGGTGAAGCCGCAGGTCGAACCGGAGCAGAAGGCGTTCGCGTTGGCGAAGCTGCACGCGTTACCGCAGAAACCGCAGTGGTTCACGTCCGAGGTGCTGTCGACCTCGCAGCCGTTCGAAGCCTGGCCGTCGCAGTCCTTCCAGCCCGGCGAGCACGCCTGGACTTTGCACTGGCTCTGGTCGCACACCGGCGTCGCGTGCGAGGTGGAACAAGGTTGGTTGCAGCCCCCGCAGTGCGAGAGCGAGCTGGTGGTGTCCACTTCGCAGCCGTTGCCGTAGACGACGTCGCAATCGGCGCGGCCGCCCACGCAGCTGGCGATGGCGCAGTTGCTCGCGTTGCAGGCGTAGCTCGCGACCGCGCCCCCGGGCACGTTGCAGACATGGGCGCAGCTGCCGCAGTTCAAGGGGTCAGAGGAAAGGCTGAAGCCCTCGTCCACCAGGCCGTCGCAGTCGTCGTCCACCCCGTCGCAGGCCTCGACCCCGAGGTTGGTCGGCACGCACGCGTACTCGCAGCCGTTCGCGGCGACGCCGTCCAGGTTCCAGTAGCCGGGCAGGCACGAGCTCACCACGCACTGCCCGCTCTGGCAGGAAGGAACGGCGTGGGCGAGGTTACAGGCGTTGCCGCAGGCGCCGCAGTGGCTCAACGAGGACTGGGAGTCGATTTCGCAGCCGTCCGACGCGAGGCCGTTGCAGTCCTTCCAGCCCGGGTCGCACGCCGAGACCTTGCACTGGCCCAGGTCGCACACCGACGTGGCGTGCGGCGTCGCGCAGGGCTGGGCGCAGCCTCCGCAGTGCGAGAGCGAGCTGGTGGTGTCGACCTCGCAGCCGTTGGCGTAGGCCAGGTCGCAGTCGGCGCGGCCGCCCACGCAACTGGCGATGGCGCACGTCTTCGCAGGACAGGCGTAGGACGCCACCGTGCCCCCCGCCACGTTGCACACGAGGCCGCAGCTTCCGCAGTTCAACGGGTCGCTGTCCGACCCCACGGCGCAGGCGTACTCGCAGCCGTTGCCGGGGTTGCCGTCCAGGTCCCAGAACCCGGGCTGGCAGGTGAAGCCGCACGCCGAGCTCGAGCAGAACGCGTCGGCGTTGGCAAAGCTGCACGCGACGCCGCAGCCTCCGCAGTGAGCCACGTCGACCCGGCTGTCCACCTCGCAGCCGTTGCTGGCGTCGCCGTCGCAGTCCTTCCAGCCCGGGTCGCAGGCCTGCACCCGGCACAGGCTCTGGAAGCAGGTGGGCGTCGCGTGGGGAGTGGCGCACGCCTGGTTGCAGCCCCCGCAGTGCGAGAGCGAGCTGGTGGTGTCGACCTCGCACCCTGTCGAGTACACCAGGTCGCAGTCGGCCCGGCCTGGTGTGCATGAAGCGATGCCGCAAACTTCCGCGGCGCACGAGTACGCCGCCACCGCGCCACCGGCCACGTTGCAG
>JAHFDQ010000364.1 GCA_023248915.1 Archangiaceae bacterium
CTGAACGCCTTGGCCTTTGGCATCGCCTTCAGAGCGAGGTCGGCGGCCCCGCGCGCCATCGACGTCATCACCGGCGTTGGCGGAGGAGACGAAGGCAGCACGACCGGCAGGAACTCGACCCGCGCGGGAGGGGGCGCCGGCGCTTCGACGATGACCACGGGGGGCGGCAAGGGCGCGGGCCAGGCGAGGAACACCGCAAGCGCAGCGACGGCGAACCCCGCGGCGGCCCCGGAGTACAGGCCGAGCCGGCTGTGCGGAATCGACGACGCGGCGGTGAACTCGACCTCGATGGAATCGGTGTGGTGCTCTTCGTCGTCGTCCAAGTCTAGCTCGACGTCCTCGTCCTCGAACTGGGCGACCGGAACGAAACGCGGGGTAAACGCGGGGCGGGCGGCGCCGGGCCGGGCCGCGTGGGACGCGCGGTGGATTCCCGGCTGGCTCGACACGGGCAGCTCGGCCGCTTCAGGTTCGAGGGAGGCGATCTCGGCCGCGACCGCCGCGGACGCCTCGGCCAGCGCCTCGGGTTCGACGAAGACGGTCTCGGCCGCGACAGGCGCGTGCACCGGCGACACCGCTTCGACCCTCGGTGCCGCGACGGCTGGGCTGGTCTCGGGCTCGGCGTCAGCGGCCCGGACGACCTCGGACACCGCGGGAACGTGGATGTAGGCCCGCCAGGCCGACGGGAACCTCTCGCGAACGAGGTCGGACAGCTCGGTCGGGTCGAGCTCGAGCTCGAGCTCGGCGAAGCACCGGTCGATGGAATCCTGGAGCGCGCGAACCGACGGCGGGCGACTGCCCGGTTCGCGCGACAGCGCCCCGGTGACGAGGTCGTCGATGATGCCGTCCACGCCCGGATTGAACTGGCTCGGGCGCGGAATGCGTGACAGCTCGCTCAGCGGAACCCGAACGAGGGCCTGCATCACCGTCATGCCGGTCAAGAGCTCGAAGGCGATGGCACCAATCGCGTGCACGTCGGAGAGCGTGGTGGGCGGACGCAGGCAGCGAAGCTCGGGGGCCAGGTAGGCCGAGGGCGTGCGCGGCGCTCCCTCGGGAGAACCGACCAGCACCCTGCCATCAGCGGTCAGGCGCACCAGGGAAGGCGACAGCGCCCCGTGCACCCGGCCCTGGTCGTGGAGGTCGCCGATCGCCCGGGCGAGGCGCGAGGCCACGTAGAGGCTGGCCGACACCGACATTCGACCAGGTGGGTCTAACGCAGACAGCAACTGCTTGAGTGTGACTCCGGCGTCGGCCGAATCAGCGAGCCCGGTCGCGGCGCTGTCCGTCGAAAGTCCTTCGGCGATGGTTGTCGTCGACATGCGCGGAGTTCGAGCAACATCCGTACCCGGGCCTGACCCCGCGCATTTCGCGGTTCTGGTGTGGAGCCGCGGCGGCAGTTGACCCGAACGAGGTCACCTGGTCAGCGCGCGCCTCCGCCGTCAAGTGCCTTTACTAGAATGTGGGCACAGGTGTCCGAGGTGCGCCCGAGGGAGAGCCGGTGCGCGGCCGCCGCCAAACCCACCAGCACATAGAAGTGCTGCGACGCGAGAAACCCCGCGAACAACGACGAGACCAGGTAGCCGGAAAGCGCCGCGGCCAGCGCGCGCGCCCAGGGCCCCACCTCTTCGTCGCTCGACGCCGCGAACGCCCCCGCGACTCCTCCCGAGACGAAGACGAGGAACAACAGCAGCCCCACCAGGCCGAGCTCGCCGACGACCTGGAGGAAGAAGTTGTGCGCCGCGTAGGCCCGGTGTGATTCGGGAGGCGCGTAGCGCACCCACGCCGTCTGAAAGCCGCCGGCGCCGATGCCGACGAGCGGGTTTTCCGAGCTCGCGCGGGCGGCCACCGTCCAAGCATGCACCCGGCCCATCGCCGACGCGTCTTCCTGAAAGCGCGCGACCGTCCCGGCCCGGTCCCAGAAGCTGGCCGGAGCCAGCGCCACCACCGCGGCCGCGAGGGCAGCGACCAGCAACGTCTGCGCCGCGCGCCGCTCGAGCAGCGTCCACACGCCGAGCGCCACCGCCAGGCCGGCGAGGCCACCCCGCGAGTGAGACAGCACCATCGCCCAGGCCGCGAGCCCCGCGGCGGCGACGCCGGCGACCCGAGCCCACTTCCTCGTTCCCCGGCGAATCGCCAGCGCCGCGCCGAGCGGCACCACGATGCCCAGGCTCATCGCCATGCGGTTCGGGTCGGCGTAGAGGCCAACCCACCGGGCGCGAAACCCCTCGACCAGCGGCCGTCCGCTCGCGACGTAGTCGAGCACGCCGACCGACGTCACCATCGACCCCACCACCAACGCTCCGCACAGGAGCGCCAGGCGGCGCGACGACGTCACCAGGTTGACGAGCGTGACGTAGATGGCGACCGACTTGGCCAGCTCGACGGCGAGCCCGACGCTCGACGGCGGGTCGATGGACCAGCGCGTGGAAGCGGCCGCCAGCCCTGCGAACGCGGCGAACGCCCACCCGCGGGCGCCGTCCATCGTCAGGCCTTCGCGGCGCGCCAGCTTGCCGACCACCATCAGGGCAAGCGCCAGGCCCGAAGTGGCGAGCGCCGGCCGCAGGAGGCCCGCGGCGGGAATCCACTCCGCCGGCGCGGCGTAGGTCACCGCTGCAAACGCAATCAGACAGCCGAACGCTGCCGCGTCGGGCCGCGCAGGCTCTCCTGGTCCCATGCTCGCTCCCGAGCCCGGGACAGCAGCGGCCGTGCCACGGGAGGGGCCGCGCTTTCGCAGACTTGAACGGTCGGGGTGCGCCGGCCCGGTCGAAGCTACAGGGCCGACTCGGCCCCGAGGGTGAAGTGGTCGCCGGAGGACGATGTTGTCAAGCGCCGTGCATGGACGCAGACGTTCGCTCCGAATCGCGCGACGAAAGTACTTTACTCCGCGAGGCGGGATTAAGAGTCTGCGCCGACGCGGGCGGGGGTGCAGCCCGATTTCGGGAGCGTCATGAAACTCGGAACGATGTCGTGGGCAGTCGCCGTCGCAGTCGCCGCGCTCGCTGGGTGCGAAGGCCCCAGAGGCGGCTCGGGGCCGGCCGGAGGCGCGGGGCCCGCGGGCGCCAACGGAGCGAACGGCTTGCCCGGCCAGACCGGCCCCACCGGCGCCTCCGGCACCGACGGCTCGACCGGACCGGTGGGTGCCTCCGGCTCCGGCGGAGTGACTGGCCCGACCGGGTCGGCGAGCTGCGAGGTGCTCACCCCTTCTCCGCCGCTGTCGCCGGTGTTCACCGTCTCGGCTCCGGCCAACGGCCAGTTCTTCGTCGCCGGCGAGCAGCCCGTGCTCTCCGCCGTCTTCCCGGACCGGTGCGGGACGACGATGAAGGTGGCCGACCTCGACTTGGCCAACCTGTACCTGGCCGGCCCGCGAAAAGGGTCTCTGACCAAGACCGCGTCCCTGCTCGTGAACTGCGTCACCGACCGGAACGCCGCCGATCGCCAGCATCACTTCATCAACCTCAAGGCGCCCAGCTACGCCGACACCACAAAGCCAAATCTCACCGAGGCCGTGGACGGCACCCTGACCTTCAAGCTCGCCGCCATCACCAACGAGACGCCGGGCACCTACACCGCCGGGCTCTGGGCGACACGTCTGGGCGGGCAAGAACAGGCCTTCAAGACGGTGGACCTGCAGATTGGCACGGCGACCGCAGAGGTCTACGCGTCCGGCGAGGGAGCGGCTTCCACCTGCGACAACTGCCACCGCAACTCGGTGAACGGGAAGAGCTACATGGCCCACATCACACCGGGCTTCTCGCCGCTCGGAAACTGGGCCCTCGACGAGACACCCATCGCCAACTGCAAGCTCTGCCACAACCAAGACGGCTACTCGCCCAACACGCTGATGCGCAAGGCGCACGGCGTGCACCGCGGCAAGCACCAGCTGGCCCCTGGCGCCGCGCATCCCGAGTACGGCGTGGGCGCGGACACTTCGCTGGCCGACTTCACCGACGTCTCCTTCCCGTCGCTGCCGAATCACGAGCGCGACTGCGCCGCCTGCCACGTCGACACCCGCTGGCAGACGGCTTCTCGCGCCGCCTGCGGGACCTGCCACGACAACGTCTACTTCGACACCGGCGCCATCTCGCCGCCGACCGTCTTCGGCAAGCCGACGCTGGACGCGGGCGTCGTCGCCTGCACGCTCGACACCGACTGCGGCGGCTTCGGACTGCTCGCTTCTTGCGCGTCGGACGGCGGCGTCAACCAGGGCTTGTGCGTAGCGACCAGCCACCTCGCCTACCCGGACGACACGCAGTGCGCGAGCTGCCACCCGGCAACGGCCGCAGGGTTGGCCACCGTCAGCGTGGTGCACGACATTCCCACTCGTACCAAGGTGCGTGACTTGAAGCTCGAAGCGGTGGTGCTCACGGGCGGCACCGGCTCGGGCGGCACCTTCGCGGCGGGCAACGTACCGGTGGTGAAGTTCCGACTGAGCGACAAGGCCGGCGCCGCCGTCGTCGACCTGGCCACCAACGCCAACCTCGCCTCGACCGCCATCGTCGCCGGCCCGACCGACGATAGGCAACGCGTGTACGCCGTCACCGTCAAGGGGTCCGGCGCCACCGGCACCCTCTCCTATGACTCGGGAACCAACCTCTACACCTACACCTTCGCGTCGGGCTTCCCCGCGAGCTCGCTCGCGCCGCTCAACGCCGCCGTCCCGACTACCCGCGCCAACCCCCCAGGCACCTACACCCTCTACCTGTACGTCACCGAGACGTTCCGACCGCCGAACCAGCCATCTTTCCGCGATGCGGCGAGCACCACGGTCGACTTCCGCTTCGGAACTTCGGGCGCGATCAGACCTCGCGACGTGGTGACCCAGGCTGCCTGTGACAGGTGCCACGTGGACCTGCAAGAGCACGGCGGTTCTAGGGCCGTGGCGAACGCCTGCTCGACCTGCCACACCCAGGGAGCCGAGGACCGCGGGGTAGGCGCAAAGGGCATCGCCTGCGTTTCCAGCGCCCAGTGCCCCGGGTCCGACGCCGGCTGGGAAGCCTGCACGTCCGGAGTCTGCACGGTGACGACGGACCCGACCCCGGGCCAGACCATCCGCTTCGCCGTGCTCATCCACTCCCTCCACTCGGCGCGGCTGCGCGAAGGGTACTCGGCGCGCAACGGCCTGGTGCCCGGCACTCTGAACATCCTCGGGTTCAGCAACACCCTCGAGGACTGGTCGGAGATTCTCTTCCCGCAAGACCTGCGTAACTGCACGCGCTGCCACGCCGACACGGGCGCGGTGTGCAGCAGCACGGTCCCCTGCGGCTTCGGTCAGTCCTGCACCGGCGGCGCTTGCGTCAACACCGCCTGGAAGCGCCCCTCGGCCGAGGTATGCCTGGCCTGCCACGACTCGGCCGACGCCTTCGGCCACGCGCAGATCATGACCGCGCAGACCGCCGAGGGTCCGATCGAGACCTGCGACGTCTGCCACGGCGAGGGTGCCGACTTCACCGTCGAGAAGGTGCACAACATCTCGAACCCGTTCGTGCCGCCGTACGCGCGGGAACCGGAACCGTAGCGACAACCTTCGGGGACGAACGAGGGAGGGCTTGATGAAGGGCCGTGCTCTACAGGCCGGCGCTCTGGGAATCGCCGCCGCGGCGTTCGTCGCGGCAACCCCCGCGGCCGCGGCGAGCGTCGAGGCTTCGTCCACCACTCTCTTGGCCGGCCGCCCCGACGTCCGCTACGGCGAGGTGCACACCGCGGTGCCCCTGACCGAGCTGGTGGGGTTGAACGCCACCGGGGCCGACCTCTTCGGCTTCGACGAGCTGAAGCTGCGCGTCTCGGGGTGGGGCCGCCTCGACGCTACCGAGAACAAGACGCTCGCCGGCGACCTCGAAATGGCCTACGTGCAGGGGAGGCTCCTCGACCGGCGCGTCGCCGTCACCCTCGGGCGGCAGCAGGTGACTGGCGGCGCGGCCCGCTTCACCACGGTCGACGGGGCCGCCGTGGACGGGCGCCTCTGGAAGGGCCTCGGAGCGACGGTCTTCGGCGGCGCTCCGGTGACGCCCCGCTTCACCCTCTCGCGCGCCGACTGGCTCTACGGCGGCCGCGTCTACTACCGGCGGTCGCTGGCCACCGAGGTGGGCGTTTCCTACGAGCAGGCGCTCGACCACGGGCTCACCGCCCGCCAGGACGCCGGGCTCGACGCCCGGGTGGGCATCATGAGCGGCCTGTACCTGGAAGGGTACGGCCTCTGGAGCCTCGCCGAGCGGCGGCTGGCCGAGGTGGACGTGGGGCCGACGTTCGCGCCGTTTCGCAGGCTCCAGGTGAGGGCGCGCTACCGGCGCACCGCGCCCGACCTGTTCCTGCCCCGCAACTCCATCTTCTCGGTCTTCGCAGAAACCAAGCGCGACGAGGCCGGAGCCGACGCTTCCTTCCAGCTCACCCGGTACCTCAGCCTGTTCGCCGACTACCGGCAGCTCTGGACCGCCGACGGCGCGGGAGAGGACCTGAGCGCCCGCGCGACCTTCCGGTCCGACCCGTCGTCGCGCACCTACGTCGGCGCCGAGGCGCGCGTGCTGCGCGTGCCGGG
>JAHFDQ010000365.1 GCA_023248915.1 Archangiaceae bacterium
CCCCGCCGAGTTGGTGTCGAGGTCGGCTCCGCACATCACCGCCCCGGTGGTCGGGTCGATTCCCGTCACCTTCGACGTTCCGCCGCAGGCGCCGAAGACTCCGAAGTCCGCCGCGAGCGTCACGCTGCCCGTGGTGCCGCCGCCGGTGAGGCCGGCCCCGGCCGCGACGCCCGTGATGGTGCCCGAACCCATGCCCGCGTGCGTGTGGTCGGACCGGGCGGCGGTGGTCGCCGCGCCGCTGCCGGCGAACGACACCTGCAGCGGTTGCGCGGGGGTTCCGTTCCCCGCCAGCCCGGGCCCCGTGGCGACACTCTGGAGGAACCGGCCGTCGCACTGGGCCTTGGTGTAGTAGTTGCCGAGGGCCGAGCCCACCAGGTTGCCCGACGCGTCGATGATCAGGTTGCCTCCGACCGACACCGACGTGACGTCGATGGGCGAGCCCGGGGCCAGATTCCCGGCCATGAAGGCGTAGGGGACGCTCGTCACCCGCTGCCGCGGGCTGAGCGTCGAGCCGTCGACGGCGATCTCGAGCCACCGCTCGGTCCCGTCGAACAGCGTGGCGGGAAAGGCCGTCACGGAACCGAGGTAGAGCGCGTACTCGCCGTCGGGGTTGAACGCGACCTGCTGGGTCTCGGTCCAGACCGCCGTGCCCCCGGTCGCCGCGGCGAAGAGGCCGAACGCCATCGGCTTGATGCCATTCACCGGCTTGCCGTCGGCCCCGAGCACCACCCCCTGGTGCGCGACCGTCTTCGGGACCTGGGCCGCCGCGGCGAGACCGCCGAGCGCTACGATGACCGCCATGGACCTTCGCATCGATTCACCTCGCATGCCGGCGCCAGTCAAGGGGCACCGGGAACGAATCCACCGCGCAGGACGTACGCGTTGCTCTTCAATTCGTTGGCGTTCTGGTCGACGAACGACGCCGACACGTCGCCGGTCACCGTGACGGCCGTGTACTGCGCGCTGGCTTGAAGCAGGGCGCCCCGCGATGTCCCGCTCGAGCGCGCTTCGCGAACCAGGCCGGTCTCGGGCAGGGGCACCGAGTCGATTCGAACCGGCCGGTCCGCAAGGTCGAAGCAGCCCGAGGGATCGCAGCGCGTCTCGCACCCCGGCACCGCCGGGTCGAAATCGAAGTAGCCGGTGAGGCAGGGCGACCGCGTGCACACCCCGTGCACGCACAGCGGCGTGGCATTGGCCGCCTGGCAGACCTGGCCGCACGCGCCGCAGTTGCTCACGTCCCCTTCGAAGTCGGCCAGCGACCTGCCTCCGCAGTGCGGGTCGCCGCACCGGTCGCCCAGGCAGACTTCCCCGGCCGCGCACTGCCGGTCGGCGCAATTCCTGGGGAAGCAGAAGCCGTCCACGCACTCGTCCGACGCCTCGCAGGGACAAGGGGCTCGGCACATGCCCAGCACGCAGGTCTGACCGGGGCCGCAGTCGGCGGTGGTGGCGCAAGGGCCGCCCGGTGCGGGGAAGCCGACGACGCGCCCGCCGCAGTTGCAGGACGCCAAGGCGCCGGCCAGCGGGAAGAGCAGCCACGTCGGTGTGGTGCGTCGCATCTCGCGCCTTCCCCCTTATGCAACGGGCCAGTGAAGGGAGCGAATACTAGGGGAGCGTCGCGGATTCGTCTATCTTCGACGGGGGGCCCTCCAGAGCATGCATCGACCGGGTGCGGTGGTTCTTCTTGCGGCGCTTGGGTCCGGCGTGGCGGCCGCCGAGAGCGGTGCAGTCAACCTTCACCTCGAGCCCTCGCTGGGGGTAATGCTCGGCCCGCCGCAGACCACGGTCGCGGGTTACGGAGTCGGCGAAGCGGTGGCCTTGAAGGCCGACGTCGCGGTCGCCGGGCCGCTGGCCCTCGAAGCCTTGGCGAGCTTCCACGACTTCCCCTCGTCCAAGCTGAGCACGCCGGGGAGAATCGTCGCCGCAGGCGCGGGCGTGCGCGTCCGGTTGCTGGACGACGCCGCCGGGTACCAGCTGCATCTGGGGACGACCGCCGGTCATCGCGGCAACTGGTTCGGTAACCTGTGGCTAGACGGAGGCGCGCAGGTGGCGGTGACGGGCAGCCTGGCGCGCCTGGCGCTCGAGGTGGCGCTGGGTGCCGAGCTCTCGGTGCTCGACGGCTACCAGGTCGGGCCGTTCGTGAAGTACACGCAGGTCGTCGAGCCCAAGGTCGCCGGGGAGGTTCCCGGTGACGCGCGAATCGTCTCGGTGGGGCTGTCGGCATCGTTCGGGTTCCCGGACACTTCGGTCCACGTCACGGACCGCGATGGCGACGGCGTGCCCGACGGCGAGGACGCCTGCCCGGACGTCGCGGGTCCGCTGGCGGCCGACCCCAAGCAGAATGGCTGCCCTCCCGACACGGACGGCGACGGCATCGCCGACGCGCAGGACGCTTGCCCGAACGTTCCGGGGCCCGCCTCAGAGGACCCGCGACAGAACGGCTGCCCCCGCGACTCGGACGGAGAGGGCGTCGCCGACGCGCAGGACGCGTGCCCGACCGTCCCTGGTGTCGCCACGAAGAACCCCGCCACCAACGGTTGCCCGCTCGACTCGGACGGCGACGGCATTCCCGACGACAAGGACGGGTGTCCGAAGCGGCCGGGGCCGGCGCGAGACGACCCGGCGCAAAACGGCTGCCCCATCGACTCGGACGGCGACGGCATCGCCGACGACCAGGACGCCTGCCCCGGCGAGGCGGGACCGCGCTCGGCCGACCCGAAGAAGAACGGCTGCCCGGACGCCTCGGTGAAGGCGTTCGTCACCCGGCAGCGAATCGTCATCACCGAGCGCGTGTACTTCGACTTCAACAAGCACACGGTTCTTCCGCGCTCGTACCCGGTGCTCAAGGCGGTAGCAGAGGTGCTCAAGCGCGTGCCGGCGATCTCGAGGCTGCGCATCGACGGCCACGCCGACGACGTGGGCAGCGACCAGGCCAACCAGAAGATCTCCGAGCGGCGCGCGCAGGCGGTGATGGCGTTCCTGGTGAAGGCCGGCGTCGATCCGAAGCGCCTCGATTCCCAGGGCTACGGCAAGACCAGGCCCCTGGTTCCGGGCGACACCGAGCAGGCGCGCGAGGTGAACCGGCGGGTCGAGTTCGTCATCGTCGACCCGGCAGGGTTCTTCCCGGTCGAAGACGCGCCGCCGTAGGGACGTCTCGCGCCTACCTGGGCGCGGCCCGCCACTCGCTCGCACGCCAAGAGATCGGTATTATCGGACGCAACTCTCCGGAAAGGAGCACGAACCTTCATGCCAGTCACAGGAGTAGGTGGTGCCGGACCCCTGAGTCCGCAGTGCGACGCGGTGCCCGACAGCTGGGGCACAGCGAAGAATCTCCTCAGGAAGATCTCGGAAGGGTCAAACTCCGGGAAACTGGGTACCTACAACCTCTGGGTTGGCTCGACGCTGGAACCTCATCCGACCATGAATCGGGCTCAGCCGAACGAGCTCCTGGCGGCGGTAGCCCGCGGGCAAGCAGTATCCATCGAGCAAATCAAACAGAAGGGCACCTGGGGCCGCTCTGACGCGCTGGACCACGTGTTCAAGCAGCCGACTCAGCAACCGCCGACTTCGGAGATCAACGTCCGCGCTCTCGTCGAGGCCCTTCAGTTGAAGTTGGGGGAGTAGCCAGTCAATACAACCTCCCCGTGTAGGCGGGCCGTGGGTTAGGGGCAGAGCTGTCCTGGACTCGCGGCGGTGCAGCCGCTCGGCAGGGTCGACGCCCAGCTGCCGCTCGAATCGCAGTATCCAGTGTGGGAACCGCTGCTGGGCGAGCAGATGTACGCACACGTTGAGTAATGCGAATTGCATCCGGGCCCGCCGTCCGAGGCCGACTTGTCCGCGGGCCACCATGCGTAGCCGCCGGTTCCGGACCCGCTCAAGTCGTACTTCGTGCAGTACTTCGACACAGGAGCGGAAAGCGGTCCTTGGTTGTAGATGATGCCGGTCACCCCGTATCCGTGCGCCGAGTCGCAGACGTCCTCGGTCTTCTGACAGGTGGCGGTCCACTTGTTGATCGGATCGTACGCCGTGACACCGTTGCAATCAGCTTCCACTCCGCAGTCGCCGCAGGAAACGTCGTCGCAGGCGCCCGTTCCCGAATTCGTGTACAGCAAACACTGGTTGTTCTTCTTGCAGCGCAGGACAATTCCTGGCGGGTCGCACATACAACCAAACGCGGCAGTGCAGATGTCGGCGGGTCCTCCGCTGCACGCGGGTTGGCCGTTGCACGTGCAGGTGCCGCCGGGCGCAGGGCACTTGTTGGCGGGACAGCCGAAGCCGCCGCAGCCGGGTCCCGATGGCGGACCGCAGCTCGAGTCGTCGCAGCAGGCACTGTTCGCAATACACGTGCCGGACACCCCGCAGAAGTATTTGCCGAATGGGCAGAGGCAGCTTCCACCCGTGCAGTTTCGCCCGCCCGTGCAGGCGGCGCCGCTGCCGCAGGTGCAATTGGGGTAGGTGCAGGTGTCCGTGGTGGGGCCACTGCAGTCCGAGTTTGTGCAGCACCAGGACGCGCTCAAGCAGGCTCCAATCACACCACACCATCTGGAACCGGAAGCGCAGCAGTGGCCCCCCGAACAGCTCCAGCCCGACGCGCAGTCAGACGGGACCGCACAGCTGCTCGCGCAGGAGCTGCTCGTGCCGTCGCACAAATACGGGGCGCACGACGGGTTGCCGGCCGCGCCCGCGAGCGCCCGGCTGCAGATGCCGAGCTTCCCGGCGACATCGCACGCATCGCACGCCGCGCCGCAGGCAGCGTTGCAGCAGTATCCGTCGGCGCAGATGCCGCTCACGCATTGGTTGGCGGTGGCGCAGGCGACTTCGTTGTCCCGCTTTACGACGCAGGTGGTGCCTTGGCAGAAATCACCGGCCATGCAGAGCGAGTCGTCGCTGCACGTGCCGGGGCAGGTCGCGGCAGCGCCACTGCAGACGAATGGGGCGCAGCTTGGCGCTCCAGGCGCCCCGGGCGTCAGCAGCGTGCAGGTGCCCTGATTGCCGGCCACGTTGCACGCGTCGCACGGGCCGGCGCAGGCGGTGTCGCAGCAGTAGCCGTCGATGCAGTTTCCGGTGGAGCAGTCGGTCGCCACCAGACAAGTCGCGCCGAGGGGCTTCTTGCCGCAGGAGTTGTTGACGCACGTGGCGGGCGCAGCGCAATCGGCGGGCACCGAGCAGCTCATCGGGCACGTGGCGTCGGTACCGTCGCACAGGTACGGAACGCAGCCGGGTGAACCGGCCGCACCCTTGGCGCGGAGGGTGCAAGTGCCTGGCGTGACGTCGCACGCGTCGCAGGGGCCTCCGCACGCCGAATCGCAGCAGTTGCCGTCGGCGCAGAACCCGCTGGCGCAGGAGGCCGCCAGGGTGCAAGCGCCGCCGTTGGGCAGCTTGAGCATGCACTTGCTCGTGTTGCCGTCACAGTACGCAGTCGACGCGCACTGGGCATTCGAGGTGCACGAGCTGTTGCAGGTCGCGTTGCCGCTGCAGACGTAGGGTGAGCACGAGGGTGTTCCTGCCGCGCCTGCGGCGAGCGACTGACAGGTCCCGACACCACCCGTCAGGTTGCACACATCGCAAGCCCCCGCGCACGTGCTGCCGCAGCAGACGCCGTCGGAACAGAACCCGCTCAGGCAGTCCAACGCGCCCGTGCACGCCTGACCGTTGGGGCGCGAGCGCGTGCATTGCCCGGCCGAGCAGAGGGCGTCGCTCGGGCACTGCGCCGCGCCCGTGCATGAAGCGAAGCACGCCCCGTTGGCGTCGCAGACGTAGGTTCCGCAAGCGGGGTCGGGGTCGCCCGGCGGCGCGGCTTCGCACTTGCCCGGCGTGGCGCCGTTGCAGCGCTGACAAGCGAGGTTGCAGGCGCTCTCACAGCACACGCCATCGACGCAGAGACTCGACGTGCAGGCGTCCTCCGCGGTGCAGGTGGCGCCGTTGGGCTGGGCCGCGACGCAAGAGACGCCCGCGTCGCAAGCTCCGCCGCCATCGCCTGCTCCTCCGGCGCCACCGTCAGGGGAAGGGAAACCGACGATGGGACCGCCGCATTCGCACCCGGCGGCAACGGTCACGCCTGCGACGGCAACGGCTGCGAGCAGTAGGCGTGGCACGACTCCATCATACCGCAGGCCTGCACGGCCGCTGGTGACATGCTCGAGCCTGCCGGGGGCGCTCAATCGCGCTCGAGGATTGCCAGCTCGACGTGAACACCGCGCGTGCGCTCCTCGCTTGCCTCCGCGTCGCCTTCAGGCGCGAACCGCCCCGAAAGGCCGGCCGCCTCGAGCTGAAGGCGGATTGCAGTGGCTCGCTTCTTCGACGGTTCCCGGGTCTGCACCCTGACCTTTCGCAGCTCGGGGTGCAGCATCAGCACGCGCGCCAGCGTCGTCAGGGCGAGCTGGCTTGCCTTGTCTGGGTCGCCCGCGCGGTCGAAGCGAACCACCGGCTTGACCTCGAGGGTTGCTTCGCCGAGCACGACCAATGGCGGACCCTTCTCGAGATCGGGACAGCCGTCGTCGTCGTCGATTCCGTTGAAAGTCTCGGGCTCGG
>JAHFDQ010000058.1 GCA_023248915.1 Archangiaceae bacterium
GGCCACCAACGCGACGGTCACCGACTCGGTCGTGATCGCGGCGCCGACCGGTGCGGGCACCTCGCTCGCAACGGGCGCCGACGTCGCTGGGACGTGCAACGTGGCGCTGGCCCGCTTCGACGCTACCCGCGCGACTTCAGCGGGGCTCCGCGTTCACGCGTCGAGCGACTCGGCGACGACGACTGTGGTCGGCGGCACCTACGACACCAACCAGGTCGGCGTCGGCATCATCCGGGGCACGCTTTCCCTCTCAGGCGTCACCTCCAAGAAGAACGTCCTCGAGGGCATCATCGACGCGCCCAACTCCGGAGAGGTCATCCTCACCGTCGCCAACTCCAAGCTCGACTCCAACGGCCATGAGGGACTGCGCGTCCAGGTCGGATCGGGCGCGACGGCGGCCAGCACCGTCACGGTCACCAGCACCGAAGTGGTGGGCAACGGCACCGCGTCGGCAGGCGCCGTCTCGTACGCGGGCATCCTGGTTCAGGCCCGCACCGCCACGCTGACCGACGTCAACTCTCACGCCAACATCGGCAGCGGGCTCTCCGCGGCGCCGACCCCCGGAGGGCTAGGGCCGACGGTGACGGTGACGGGCCAGTCGCACTTCGACTCCAACGGCACCAATGCCATCGTCGGGGCCGGCGCCACGGCCGGGGGCAACGGAACCGTCTTCACCGCGACGGGCGCGACCTTCTCGAACAACCGCGGGTCGGGGCTCCACTCGGGCGGCCTTGCCGTCTCGACGTGCCACAGCTGCACCGTAAACGGGAACGCAGCCGGCAACGCGCTCCTCGGTGGCGCCGAGACCGAGAACGGGACGCTCATCATGGACGGGTCGTCCATCGTCCAGCGGAACGCGAACGCCGGCTTCCGGGTGTTCTCGGGCACGTTGACGGTGACGGGCACGGCGGTCCTGCCCATCGACGTCAGCCTGAACGGGAACGGGGCGTTCACCAACTCCGGAGCGCTGCTCAACACCGGGACGACGACCTTCGACTACGTCGACTTCCACGACAACACGCTGAACGGCGTGCTGGTGAACAGCACCGGCGGAATCGGGTTTGGGTTGCCGATCACCATCACCCGGTCGACGTTCACCAACAACGGCAGCTCGGGGCTTCAGGTCGACGCGTCGGCCAAGACCGGGTTCAACACCAACTCGCTCAACGTCGGCCAGTGCACCTTCACAGGGGCGAAGCACGGCATCAACGTGGCGGCGGTGGGAGCCGTCTGGGCCACCTTCCAGGGAAACACCATCACCGGAGCCGCGGACACCGGAGTGACGATCACCGGGACCGCGGTCTCGTCGCTGAACATCAACGGAAACGACATCCACGCGAACAGCGCGATCGCGGTGGTCAACGGCCACTCGGCGGGCGGCATTCTCATTCAGGGCGTTTCCCCCGGAATTTTCTCGTTCACCGGCAACCTGGTGCACCACAACGTCAAGGACCAGGTCATCGTCGCTTCGGCCAACCCGTCGGTTTGGGACCTGAGCGGTGGCCCGACCTGCAGCGCGGCCACCACCAACACCCTCAGTTGCTACAACAGCCAGTCGCTCAGCGCCTACGCGGGCCTGATCGCGATCAACGTCACGATGACCGCCAACGGCAACACCTGGCAGAACAACCCGCCCGTTTCAGGGACGGACTATGCCCCGGTCGGCCTGGCGTCGTTCGCGCCGAACCCGGCCCTGTCGGCCTGCGCCGCGTCGCCTATCGTCTGCCCGTAGCGCGGGTCTACACTCGCTGACCATGCCCTGCCCCACCTGGCGCCCCATTCGTTTCTCGGGGCTCGGGGTGGCGCTGGTCGCGGCGGGGACCCTTCTCGCGGCGACTCCGGCGGGTGCCGCCATCAGGGTGTTGGCGGTCGCCAGCAGCCATGCCGGGGTTGGAAACACTTCCCCCGCGGTCTCGAGCCTGACCTACTCGTTGACGATCCCGGACGGGAACGATCGTCTGCTAGTCGTCTCGGTGCTGATCGGGGACAACTCCAGCCCCTGCATCGCTACTTCTCCGACCGTCGCCAGCGTCACCTACGGCAAAGGCCCGCTCAACCAGATCACCGCGATCGTCGGAACGCCGGAGTGTGACGGCGGCGCCCCCCGGTCGGAGCAATGGTGGCTCGCCGCACCCGCCACCGGACCTCACGACGTCGTCGTCACGCTCTCTGACAACGCCCAGACCATCCACAGCGGGGCCATGGCCTTCGAGGGAGTCGATCAGTTTGGACCGGTGCGGAACTTCGCCTCCGCGATAGGTCGCTCGCGTTCTTCCTCGGTCCACGTCCCGTCGTCGGACGGCGATCTGGTCGTGAACACGGTCGGGCAGGGCGACGGAATATTCGATGCGGGAACCGGGCAGACCCTGCTGTTCATCCAGAACGGCGACTCCTCCAACACGCTGAACAACTCCGCGGCGAGCACCGCGCCCGGTGCGTCGGGGGGCGTCACGATGACCTGGACCTTCTGGAATATCGATTCTTGGCAGACGATCTCTTCGTCCCTTCAGCCTGCGGGCGCCTCGACCGAAGCGGCCGGGCCCGACGCGGCGGTGAAGCTCGTCTACGTGGCGCGCCCCTTGGGCTGCGCCTGCCAGTCGGCGGTCGCGGCAGAGACTTGCCTGTGGGGCCTCGTGGGCCTGCTCGCGGCGCCGACGCGGCGGAGGCTACCCGCGCGCCGCCGGGGCTGACCGGACGGTCTCAGGCCTCTTCGGCGGCCCGCGCTTCGGCTCGCTTCGGCAGCCAGGCCCGCGCCCGCTCGATGCCGGCGCAGAGGTCTGCCTGCAGCTCGGCCTCGACGGTCTGCTTCGCCGCCTCGAGCGCCTTCTGAATCGCCCGCGCGTTCGACCGGCCGTGGGCCACCACCGCCACGCCGCCGACGCCCAGGAGAGGCGCCCCGCCGTACTCGGCGTAGTCCACCATCTTCCTCAAGCCCGCGAGCGTGGGCTTCAGCAAGAGCGCCCCCAGCCGCTCGGACAACCCGCTCTTCTCGACGGCCGATCTCACCAGGCTGGCCATCGCCATCGCCGTGCCTTCCGACGCCTTCAGAACGACATTACCGGTGAAGCCGTCCGTCACCACCACCTCGACCTCGCCCGAGAAGATGTCCTTGCCCTCGACGTAGCCGCGAAACTCGAGATTGGACTTCCGCAACAGCGCCAGCGCCTCGCGGGTCAACGACGTCCCCTTCGTGTCTTCCTCGCCGTTCGACAACAGGCCGACGCGGGGCCGGGCGACCCCCAGCAGCTTCCGCACGTACGCGTCGCCCATCACCGCGAACTGGGCCAGGTGCGTCGGCTTGCAGTCGACGTTGGCGCCCGCGTCGAGCAACAGGCTGCGGCCGCGCCTGCCGAGTGCCGGGAACAGCGCCGCGAACGCCGGCCGTTCGACACCAGGAATGCGGCCGAGCACCAAGAGCGCCCCGGCCATCACCGCGCCCGAGTTGCCGGCGGACACCATCGCGTCCGCCTCGCCCGCCTTCAACAGCTCGAAGCAGACCCGAAGCGACGAGTCCTTCTTCTTCCGGATGGCGGCCGTGGCGTGCTCGTCCATCGCCACCACCTGAGTGGCGTGCCGCACCCGCACGTTGGTCAGCCTGGGCGCGCGCACCCTCGCCTCGTCGCCGACCAGCACCAGCTCGACGTCGGGGTTTTCGCGCGCGAAGAGCGCCGCGCCCTCGAGGTTCGCTTCGGGAGCGTGGTCGCCTCCCATCGCGTCGAGGGCCAGCCGCATCGCCTAGTCGACGGCCAGGACCTCGCGGCCCGCGTAGTGGCCGCAGGCCTTGCAGGCGCGGTGAGGCAGCACCGGTTCCTTGCACTTCGGGCACTTGATGACCTGCACCGCCGAGCGAATCTTGTTGTTCGCCGCGCGCCGCCGGTCGCGCCGGCTGTTCGACAACCGCTTCTTGGGTACGCCCATGGTTTTCCTCTTACGAAAGCTTGATGTCCTTCAACGCCGCGAACCGGGGGTCAGGGACCCTTCGTTCGCAACCGCACTCCCGCTCGTTCAAGTCTTGCCCGCACACCGGGCACAACCCCTTGCACTCTTCGCGGCACACCACCGACACCGGCAGGGCGAGCAATATCTGCTCACGTAGGATCGGGTCCAGATCGATTCGCTTGCCGTCGAAAGGTTCGTCGTTGGCGCCGTCCAGCGTGAAGGTGCCCGCCCGGGCCGAACGGCCGTCGTCGTCGCCGCCCCCTTGCGCCTCTTCCTCGGCCCGCCGCTGCCGTGGCACCAGGTTGAGGGTGAACTCCACCGGCACCTCGAGGTGCACCTCGTCCACGCACCGCTTGCACGGAGCCCGCACGCCCACGGTGAACTTGCCGGAAAGCAGCACCCCGCCCGACACCTTCGTCAGCCTGGCCTTGAGGGTGAACCCACGCTCGGCGAAGAAATCGGTCGTGGCCTCGGCCACCGCCTTCTCGACCAGCGCCGCAGGCATCGCCTCGTTGAGCTCGAGGCCGCCTTCTTGAATTTCCTCAATCTTTACCAACATTTGAAACCGCCGACCGACCGAAAAAGGCGGCGGAACATAGCCGCGCCGTCCCAGCGAGTCAAACGACGGCCCGTCACCTCGTTGTCACAAACGGGTAACGGTTTCGCCACAGCGGCGCGTTACACGGCAGGCGGCCAGGAGGCCCTCATGCTCGAGAAGCTGATGCCGCGGTCCGACGAGTTCTTCGACGACTTCGACGCCCAATGTGCCGCCTCGATCGAGGGGGCCCGGTTGCTGCACGGCCTGTTGACCGACTTCACCGACGTGCCCGCCAAGGTGAAGGCCATCAAGGACGCCGAGCACCGCGGCGACGAGGTGACGCACGCCGCGTTCAACCGCCTGCACAAGCAGTTCATCACGCCGTTCGACCGCGCCGAGATTCACCGAATGCTCTCGCGCATCGACGACGTGCTCGACTCGGCTGACGCCGCCGCCGAACGCATCGCCTTCTACGAATTGCCCGCGTCCACCCCCGACGTCACCGAGCTGGCCCGGCTGTTGGTGCTGTCGTGCGAGAAGGTGCAGGAAGTGGAAGGCGATGCGCACCATCAAGCAGCCCGACCAGATTCTGGCCGGCTGCCGGGAAATCAAGCGGCTCGAACACCTGGCCGACGACGTGCTGCGCGCCGGGCTGGGCCGGCTGTTCAAGAGCGGGTCGGACCCGCTGACGGTCATCAAGTGGAAGGAAATCTATGATCTCATCGAGAGCGCGACCGACCGCTGCCTCCAGGTCGCCAACGTCATCGAGGGCGTCGTCCTGGAGCACAGCTAGATGCTGCTGGTCGCCGCGGTCGTCGCCATCATCGCGGTCGCGCTGGTCTTCGACTTCCTCAACGGCTTCCACGACGCCGCCAATTCCATCGCCACCGTGGTCTCGACCCGGGTGCTGTCGCCGACCTACGCGGTGGCCTGGGCCGCCTTTTTCAACTTCGTCGCCGCCTTCGTCGGAGGCGTGAAGGTCGCCAACACCATGGGCAAGGGCATTCTCGACTTCGAGCGGCTCAGGGCCCAGGGCTCGACCGAGGTGCTGGTGGTGATCTTCGCGGCGCTGATGGGCGCCATCGTCTGGAACATCGTGACCTGGTGGTGGGGCCTGCCCTCGTCGTCGTCGCACGCCCTCACCGGCGGGCTGATCGGCGCCACGCTGCCGTCCCTCGGCGCGAGCGGCCTCGTCCTCGGCGGCATCGGGAAGATCGCCCTGTTCATCCTGATCGCCCCGCTGATGGGCATGGTGCTCGGCACAGTCATGATGCTGGGCACCACCTGGGTCGTGCACTGGACGAAGGCCACGCCGTTGAAGGCCGACAAGTGGTTCCGCCGCCTGCAGCTCGTCTCGTCTGGGTTCTACTCGTTCGGCCACGGCTCGAACGACGCTCAGAAGGTGATGGGCATCATCGCGGTGGTGCTCTTCGGGACGGTGTGGAAGGGCCAGCCGTTCCACGTTCAGTGGTGGATGATTCTGTCCTGCCACGCGGCCATCGCGCGGGGCACCTTCTTCGGGGGCTGGCGCATCGTCCGGACCATGGGCCACTCGTTGACCAAGCTGCAGCCCATCGGCGGCTTCTGCGCCGAGACCGGCGGAGGCGTGACGCTGCTTGTCTCGGCCAGCCTGGGCATTCCGGTCTCCACCACCCACACCATCACCGGCGCCATCGTCGGCGTGGGGTCGACCCGCGGAGCGCGCGCCGTGCAGTGGGGCGTCGCCGGCCGCATCGTGTGGGCCTGGGTGTTCACCATTCCCATGGCAGGCGCGATCGCCGCCTTCTTCTACCTGCTCGCCCTGGCGCTGGTGACCGCGGTCTCCTGAGGCGTGACCGCCCGAGACCGGTTTGTTACGGTCGGCCGCCGATGCGCACAGGGGCCCATCGCCTGATCGCCTCGGTGCTCACAGGCGCCCTCGCGGGCCCGGGCTGGGGCGCCGCCCCCCGAGTTCCCGCTTCGGCTTGGCTCGCAGCGACCCCCGACTCTTCCGGGCCGCGCAACATCGCCGCCGAGCAGGCCCAGGCGCAGCTCGAGGCCGGCGAATTCGAGCAGGCGGTCGAGACGCTGCAGAAGGGCCTCGCCGCGCCCGACGTGGCCGACGAACAGTTGGCCGAGCTCTACCGGCTGCTGGGCCTGGCCGAGCTGTACCTGGGCGACCAGGCCCGCGCCCGCGACGCGTTCGAGAAGCTGTTACAGGCGCGGCCGGACTTCGAGCTGCCCCGGTCCGAGCCGCCGAAAATCCGCGCCCTCTACGCCCGCATCAAGGACGACATCCGCGTCCGCCGGGTCCGGCCCGTCCAGTTCGTGGCGACGGACCTGGGCGAGGCTGCCCAGGATCAGGCGCTCGAAGTGCCGGTGAAGGTCGAAAACCTCGCGGCAGGCGCGAAGGCGAAGCTCTTCTTCCGCCGCTCGGGTGCCCAGGCCTACGGGTCGGTCGACTTCGTGCGCCAGAAAGGAAGCGCCGACGAGTTCCGCGCCACCCTGCCGGCCTTCGAGCTGCCCGGCGAGTCGCAGCCGTACGACATGGACTACTACCTCGAGGTCGCCGACGCGGCTTCGCGCCGGCTGGCGGGTCGCGGCGACGCGCTGAGTCCGCTGACGTTCCGGGTAGTGCCGCGCCCCGCCGGGGGCGAGGCGGCAGTCGCCGCCAGCCCCTGGTATTCCAACCCGTGGATCTGGGCGGGCATCGGCGTGGTGGCGGCCGGCGCGGTCGCGGGGGCGGTCGTCGTGGCCACCGGGCAGCAGACCGGTTCGCTGCCCGTCACCGTCAAGGTCGAGGCCGCTCCGTGAAGGCCTGCGCCCCGTGGCTGGCGCTGGCCCTCACCGCGGCCTGCGGGCTGGAAGAGCCCAGGCCGTCGGGCCGGCTGGGCTTCGACTTGCTTGTAGACCGGGCCGTGTCCGACAAGGTCGCCTCGCTTCAGGTGGCGGTACTGGCGCACGTGAAGGACTGCTCGGTCGTCGGGCGCGACTGCCTGGCGGCCCAGGTGGCGCCCCAGAAGCTCGAGCTGGAAACCCTGACCGACGCCTCGGGCCGCGGCCACAAGGCGCTCACCTTCCCGCTCGCGCTCGGCGACGGCGGCTTCCAGTCCTTCGCCGTCGCGGGCATTCGGGCCGGGCGCGATTACGCGGTCGTCATCGAGGCGCTCACCCGGGACAGCCCGCCCAACCTCTACGGCAGCTCGTGCACCATCCTCCCGGAAGTGACCGCCGGGGCGAACAAGCCTTTGGTGGCCACCCCGGTCTCGCGGTTCTCGCCGACGGACGGAGGCACCGACGCCGGCGCCACGGCGTGCGACCCCCGCCTCGAGCCTTAGCTCTTCTTGGCCCGCGGCGGCGCGAGCTGCTTGTCGATGAGGGCCTCGATGCGCGCGCGGTCGTGCTGCTTCAGCGAGCTGAAGTGCACGCCCATGCCCAGGTCCTTGGCGGTGACGATCTCGCCCCGGCACTGAATCTGGTCGGGGTCGCCGGGGAGCTGGAAGGACAGGGCCACCACCGTGCCCACCGGCAGCGGGATGGTTTGCGCGAAGAAGGCGCCGCCCACCGACAGGTTGGACGCGCGCTGGAAGTACAGCTCGCCGTCGCGTTCGGCCTCAATCCACAGCTCGACCGGAATTCGCCGCTCTCTGCGTTTGTCGCTCGCGCTGACCATCGAATTCTGCGGCTTATGCCACACCTCGACTTGAAGTAGGAAGAACCTGCGATGGCGCGAATCCTGATCGTCGAGGACGAAGAGGACCTGGCGGGGCTGCTCGACTACAACCTGCGAGGCGCGGGGCACGTGCCGACCGTGGCCTCCACCGGCGCGGCCGCGCTGGCCCGGCTGAAGAGCGCCCAGCCCGAGCTGGTGCTGCTCGACCTGATGCTGCCGGACATTCCGGGCAGCGAGGTGGCGCGGCTCATCCGCGAGCAGCCCGAGTTCGCCCGCACCCCCCTCATCATGGTCACCGCCCGCGGCGAAGAGTCCGACCGGGTGCGGGGGCTCGAGCTGGGCGCCGACGACTACGTGGTGAAGCCCTTCTCGGTGAAGGAACTGCTGTTGCGTGTCAATGCGGTGCTGCGGCGGTCCGAAGGGATGGCGGCCGAGCGCGGCACTCCCCTGTCGTCGGGCGCCATCCGCCTCGACCCGGCGCGCCACGAGGTCCGGGTCGAGGGCGAGCCGGTGGCCCTGACCGCGCTCGAGTTTCGGCTCTTGAAGACGTTCCTCGAGCGGCCGGGCCGCGTCCAGACGCGCGAAACCTTGCTGTCCGACGTCTGGGGCATCAGCGCTGAAGTCACCACCCGCACCGTGGACACCCACATCAAGCGGCTGCGCGAGAAGCTGGGGCGCGCGGGCGACGCCATCGAGACGGTGCGTGGAGTCGGTTACCGCATGGGGCCGGGCTGACCTTGCCCCGCCTCTTGCCGCCGCTGTTGCTGCTCACCTTCCTCGCCGTCGGGGCCACCGCCTGGGTGACTTCGCGGCAGCTCGAGGTCGCCTTCACCACGGGCCTGGTCGCGGCGCTGGCCGGCGCGCTCGCCTCGGCGGTGCTGGTGCGCCCCCTCGCCGCCCGCATGGAAGCGCTGACCGCCGCCGCCCGGGCCGTGCAGGCCGAGCTCGCGACGGCCCCCGTCGAAGCGCCGACCGACCCGGTGCAGTTGGCCAGGGCCGTGACTTCGTTGGCCGACCGGGCCCGCGAGCTGGCGCGGCGGCAGAACACGCTCACCGCCGTCGTCGACGGCATGGTCGAGGGCATCTGGATCACCGACGGCACCGGCACCATCGTGCGCCACAACGACGCCCTGAAGCAGATGCTGTACTCGGGGCTGGACCTGGTCGGCCGTCGGGCGCTCGAGGCGTCGCACAGCCAGGCGCTCGAGGACGCGGTGGCCAGCGCCTGCAACGAGGCAAAGCCCACCCACCTCGAGCTGTCCATCGAAGGGGTCCGGCCCCGCACCCTGGCGATTCAGGTGTCGCCTCTCGGCCGCGAGGTGGGCGGGTCGGCCGCCGTCTTCCACGACGTGACCGAGCTGCGCCGGCTCGAAAAGGTGCGCAAGGACTTCGTGGCCAACGTCTCGCACGAAATCCGCACTCCGGTGACGGCGATTCGCGGCTACGCCGAGACCCTGATGTCGGGCGCGCTCGACGACCGCGCCAACGCGGCTAAGATGATCGAGATCATCCACCGGCAGTCCGAACGGCTGTCCGAGCTGGTGGACGATCTGCTCGAGCTGTCCCGGCTCGAATCGAAGGAGATTCTGCTCGCCCAGGTGCCGGTCCCGCTCGCCGCCGCAGCGGCGCGGGCGGCCGAGGCGGTGCGACAGAAGGCCGAGGCCAAGGGGGTGCGGCTCGAGCTCGAGGTGCCGGAAACGCTGACGGCCCTGGGCGACGCGCGGGCGGTGGAACAGGTGCTCTTGAACCTGCTCGACAACGCGGTGAAGTACACCAACGACGGGGGGCGGGTGATGGTGACCGCGGTGGCCGAGGGGGACGAGTGCGTGGTGTCGGTGCGCGACACCGGCATCGGCATCGAGACCCGGCACCTGCCGCGCCTGTTCGAACGCTTCTACCGGGTGGACAAGGGGCGCAGCCGCGACATGGGCGGCACCGGGCTGGGCCTGTCCATCGTCAAGCACCTGGCTACGGCGATGGGCGGCGACGTGCGGGTGACCAGCCAGCCCGGGGTGGGCACCACCTTCTCGGTTCGGTTGCCGACTCGCCCCTGACGCCGGGGCCCGACCCGGGTTAGCATTGCGCCCATGCGGGTGGCGGTGGTGGCCGATATTCACGGAAACCTGCCGGCGTGCGAGGCGGTTTTCGAAGACCTCGCGCGCCAGTCGCCCGATCTCATTGTCGCCGCTGGAGATCTGGCGCTGCGCGGAGCCCACCCGAAAGAGACGATCGAGCTGGTGTACGACAAGTGCGACGCCATCTTGATGGGCAACACCGACGCCTATATCGCCGGCACGTACCTGGGCGGCGCCTACCGCGAGAAAGAGCACTGGAAGCAGGACCTCCTCGAATGGACCCGCGACCAGATCGGCCCCCAGCGCGTGAAGGACCTGGGCGAGCTCGCTTTCTCGGTGCGGTACACGCCCCGGCGCGGGCAGGACCTCTTCGTCTGCCACGCCAACCCGCGAAACCTCGAAGAGTCGCTCGACCCGACCCTCGACGAAGCGGCCCTGCGAAAGTACCTGGTGCACCTAGAGGCCGCGGCGGTCGCGTTTGGCCACCTGCACTTCCCCTACCGGAGAAGGTTGGGCCGCATGCTGCTGGCGGACGTGGCGTCGGCCGGCATTCCGCGCGACGGAGACCTCCGGCCGGCCTACGGCATCTTCACCTTCACGCCTCGGGGCTGGCGGGTGCAGATTCGCCGGGTGCGCTACCCGGTGCGCAAGGCGACGCAGGCCATCACCGCTCGGCGGGTGCCAGGGGCGCCGCTCTTGGTGCACAAGCTGGTCGAGGGCCGCTACCGCCACCACGCCGCGCTGATCGAGGCCGCGCGCCGGCATTCGGGGCTGCCGCCCTTGCCCGCGCTCAGGCCTCCGCCCGGGGCGCACACGCTCGACCCGGCGCTCTCGGCGAAGCGCCCGCTGTCGGTGCCGCCGGGTTCCGCGACCGAGGCCGAGATAGACGCCAACTCGGAATCGTCCAGCGTGTCTCCCGAGCTTGACATCGACGACGACGATTCGGTGCCGAACGGCCGGGCGCTGGACGATTCTCAGCCCCCTCCGGCAGTGGCCGAGGTCGAGGCGGCCGAACCGCCGGCGAACCCGACCAAGCAGTCGGTCAGCGAAGCCTGAGCCCGTAGGAAACCCCTTGCGCCGCCCCTCGGACAAACAGAACGTGCGAACGACAGCCCGACTTGCCTGCCTCTTGTTCTCGGCGATCTTCGCCGCCTGCGCCGGTAACGTGACGACCACAGTGACGGGAGACGGCGGCTCGCCTGACGCGGGCGCGCCCGACTCCGGCTTCGACGCCGGCAGCGCGGGACCGACCGACGACGCCGAGATCCTCTCGGCCTCGCTCCCCAGCACGCTCAACTGTGGCGAGACCCGAAACGTCACCGTCACGGTCAAGAACAAGGGCACTGCCGTTTGGGCCGACCCGACCTACAGGCTCGGCGCCGTGGGTGAAAGCGACCCGTTGTCGGCCAGCACGCGGGTGACCCTGGCCACGGGAGCCTCAGTCCTGGCGAGCGGCACCCACGACTTCAACTTCGCGCTGGTCGCGCCGGGCAACGGCGGCTCGTTCACTACCGACTGGCAGATGGTGCACGAGGGAGTTGCCTGGTTCGGCGGCATCGCCAGCCAGGTCGTCACGGTGACCTGCCCGGCCCCGGACGGTGAGACGGTGCTGGCCTCGGCCACCGTCTACAACTCGCCGGCCGACGTCGCGACCTGGCCCATCACGTCCCCCCTCACCCGGCTGGTGCTCGGGTCCGGTGGCGTCGAGGCCGACTTCAGCAAGAAGGAAGACCCGAACCGCTGGCCGGACGTGACGCCGCCGGGCTGGACGGGACCGCTCCAGTACACGCTGTGGCTCGCCATGAAGATCAACGGGGCCTGGTACACCTCGGGCATCATCCAGTTCTGGTACGGGCTCGCGGAGAGCGGCGGCGACGTGACCCAGAACGACCAGATCGCCATCAACTGGGTCTACGACGGGCGCTGGGGGCCGATGGCCGGGCACCAGCCGATTCCCGGCGAGTACGTGGGCTTCATGGTGACCTCGGGCAACGAGCGCGGCGTGACGGACACCAGCCAGGCGACGGTCATCGAGCGATCGAATATGGTGATCATCGCCTTCCCTGCAGCTTCAGACACGGTCTTCACCTTCTGAGAGGCTGGTCCATGACGCTCCAAATTCCCCGCGGTACCCGAATCGCCCAGACGTCCCCCGTCCAGCGCCCCAAGCCCGACGGCATTCCGGTCAAGGTCACCGCCAAGCTCGTCTACGAAGAGAGCAACGAGTGCGACAACCAGCCGACGCTGAAGGCCAAGGTGACTCTGCCCGGCGGGAAGAAGGTCACCGTCGAGCTACGCGACCCGGCGTGGACGTCGTGGACTCAGGTCGAAGCCCTCGGCGGCAAGACGGTGAAGCTCGAAGGCCGGGTGAAGCTGAACAAGGACCTCATCGACATGAACTCGCTCGAGCAGGACACCCCCGCCGGGCAGGCGAATTACACGAAAGTCTGGGACGACCTGTTCAAGAACCAGACCCACTTCCTCGACACGAACCAGACCGAGGGCGTGCTGGTGGTCGACAAGCTGAAGTCGCACTGAGGCGCAAGGGTCGCAGCTACAGGGCGACCGCGCCGCGGAACATGAGCTCGTACGAAGTCTGCGAGCTCGCAAGCGGCGTCAGGGCTGCTCCGGAGATCATGTTGTAGAGAAAGTTTCCGGTGAGCCGGACGTGCTTCGTGGCCCAGTAGTTGGCCCCGATGCCGAGGGTGCGAAAGCCGTATCCACCAGCGAACGGATCGGACGTGGAATCGTCGCCGGGCGTATAGGTGAACGAGGTGCTGTCGTACTCGGCGACGAGCTGGAGCGCGGTCGCCGTCTTCCCCGGCTTCAGCTCGCCGAAGAGGTGCGGCACGCCCGAGCTGCCGGCCAGCCCGTTGATGAGCGGGTCGCCCCAGACGAAGTACGACAGGCGCAGGTAGAAGCCGTTGCCCCCCAGGTGGGCGGTGCGGACCACCCCGGCCGCGGTGTCGATCTCGCGCAGCTCTTCGCCCACGCGCACGTACTCGCCCTTCGCCACGATCGGCCCGAAGGGTACGTTCAGCTCGGTCGCGTACTTGTTCAGCGCTCCCTGGTCGCCGGTGTGCAGCGTGCCGCTCACCGGGCTGAAGAAGGTGAAGCCGGCGGCGTCCTTCATCGGCAGCCGGTCGAGCTGGTTGGCCGTCCCGGACTTCCGGTTGCCTTCCCAGAAGCTCGCGCCGACCCACGCGTTCTTGAGCGGCTCGTACTTCATGAAGCCGAACGGGGCGAACCAGGCGCGACCCATGACGTCGAAGTTGTTGGACCGGTGCGCGAACTGGTTCTGCCCTTCCCCGTTGAAGAGGCCGAGGCTCCAGTAGGCCCACTTGCCCTCGGGCTGGCCGAACACCATCGCCCCTATCTCCTTGTTCTCGGGAATGCCGAAGGCACGCACCACCGTGCTGCGCTCTTGAAGGTCGGTCCACTTGTCGCCGGTGCGGTTCTCCATGGTGAACGGGGCGTCGAACTGGCCGAGCTGCACGTTCGCGTAGGGCGTGTAGTTGGCGACGATGAACGCGTCGGTCAAGAGCGGGGTGGTCGCGCCGGTCAGCTCGCTGGCGAGGTTGAAGTCCCAGTGCTTCAGGAAGGTGCCCGCCGCCTCGATGCGCACCCGCTTGGGATTGAAGGTGTTGAACGGCGCTTTCGAGCCACCCTGGTAGCCGTACCAGTCGAACTGGAAACGGCCTCCGGGAATGAGGACGAAGTTGTCGTCGTCCGACCGGACGAAGAAGGCCTCGTTCCCGAATCCGGCGGCGAGGTGGGGAACCACCGGCGCGGGTTCGGCAGGTGCTGGCGCGGGCCTGGCCTCATCGCCGAGGGCAACGCCGGCCGTAGCAAGTGACACCAGGAAGGGAATCAGTCTCTTGTTCAAGCGCTTCTCCGGAAGACTCGAGTGGTTTTGACTCGGGCTATCTAAACGGACGGCGTGGCGCCGGCGTGATCCGACTGTGACGTTTGTGTGAAATCGACAGGGCGGCCCGGGCCGGTGCGCAGCTCACTGCCCGAACCGCATAGCCGGCTGCGCATGGCCCGCCGCGGCACCTGTCCAAGCCCGTGGAACAACAGCCGGTTGTCCTCTGCACGACGGTTGCAGAAGCCCCCGCCGCCAAGGAGGCAGCCCCCATGATGCACGCCTCAAGCGTCTTCTTTCTGGTCGCCGCCGCCGTGGGCCTTGCCGCCCTGTTGCTGCAACTGGTGGCGGTGCGAATCCACATGCGTGGGCAGCGCCGAGCTCCGACGGTGTTTCCCCCCATCTCGGTGCTGAAGCCGCTGTGCGGCGTGGACGACGACCTCGAGGCGAACCTCGCCTGCTTCGCCGACCTCGACTACCCGGACTACGAGGTGGTGCTGGGCGTGAAGGACACGCGCGACGCCGCCTACCCGGTGGCGATGCGGGCGGTGGCGCGCTGGCCGAAGGTGATGCGGCTGGCGCTCCAGCGGGGTGAACCGGGCTTCAACCCGAAGGTGAACCAACTGGTGACGCTGGAGAAGGCGGCCCGCGCCGACCTCTTCGTCATCAGCGACTCGAACACCCGGGTCGACCGCGGCTACCTGAAGGAAATCGCCGCCTACTTCGAGGACTCTACCATCGGCTGCGTCACCCACCCCATCGTCGGCGAAGGCGAACAGCGGCTGGGCTCGCTGTTGGACAACCTCCACCTCGCTTCGGCCATCGGCCCCGGCATGGTGGCCGCCAAGGTGGTTGCGGGGAAGGACTTGGTGGTCGGCAAGTCGATGGCGCTCCGGCGTCAAGACGTGGCGGCGATGGGCGGCTTCTACGCGATGAAGGACTACCTGGCCGAGGACTACGTCATCGGGCTGCGCGTCGGGCAGGTGCTCGGCAAGCGCGTGGCCGTCGCCCGAAGCGTCGTCCAGAACGTGTCGCGGAAGAAGTCTCCGCGCGACTTTCTGAAGCGCTACCGGCGCTGGAGCATCATTCACCGCACGTCGATCGAGCTGGGCACGTACCTGGCCCAGGCGCTCTTGAACCCGTTCCCGCTGGCGCTCATCGCCGCGGCGTTCCACCCGAGCGGCCCCACCCTGCTCGCGGCCGTCGCCGTCTGCGTGCTGAAGACGGCCCTCGACTTCGCCACGGCCTGGTCGCTCCACCCGCGCGCCTTCGGCCTTTCGGCAGCCCTCGCGGTCCCGCTCAAGGACGCCCTGCTCTTCGCCGCCTGGGTGAACGGGCTGTTCGAGACGACGGTGGACTGGCGCGGCAACGCCCTGCGCGTCGGGCCCGGCTCGCGGCTGATGCCGCTCGATGTCGAGACGTCCGAGGCCGACGAGACGCTGGCCGCCTGAGCTCGCTCGAGTCCGCGTTAGCTCCCGGGCCGCAGAAGTGATAGTTGGCTGCCCCCAGCAAACCCACTCCGAGACAACGAGCCGACGATGAGCGAATTGAGCATGAGCGAGTCCATTTCGACTGGGCCGCAGGCCAACCCGATCGCGGCGCTCCGGCGCGCGTCGCAGCACGACGAGAAGGGGCGCGGCAACGGCCTGTCCTTCATCTTCTGGCTGATGGAACAGAGCAAGCTGACGCTGGTCGCCTTCCCCACGCTGGTCGCGGCCAACGCCTGGCTCTTGTCCGGTGGGAACTGGCTGGCGGCCGTCCTGACCTGGGTCGCCGTGCCGGTGACGCTCGTGTTGATGCCGCTCCTCTACCTCGTCTACCGGTCCTACCGGGACGACACCGCGCCCGCCGAGACCGGCGAGTACGTCGCCTGGCGCGACGCGAAGGACGCTGCCTACTGGAAGGGGAAGAAGATTCCCATGGAGATTCTCTACGAGGCCTACATGGCCGAGAAGCTCGACTTCAAGCAGGACATCTACGAGGTGATGCTGCGCCGCAACCAGTTGTTCCGGTTCTGCTTCACCTGGGGCGACGCGAAGTTCTACTTCCGCGAGTTCCTCGGGCAAAACGTCACCCACAGCCTCGACTCGGACCGGGGCGACATCGCGCACGTCTACAACCGGGGCAACGACTTCTACAACTGGTTCCTCGGCGAGACGATGACGTACACCTGCGGCATCTTCCGCGACACGTCCGAGTCGCTCGAGGTCGCCCAGGAACGCAAGCTCGAAACCGTCTGCCAGTACGTGCAGATGAAGCCCGGCGCCAAGCACCTGGACATCGGCTGCGGGTGGGGGCCGCTCATCACCCACGCGGCCAAGAATCACGGGTCGAACAGCACCGGCATCACCCTCGCGCAAGAGCAGGCCGACTGGGCGAACAAGCGCGCGGCCGACGCCGGCGTCGCCGACCGGGTGCGGGTGCTCGTCGACGACTACCGCAACCTGCCTGCCGAGAAGTACGACAAGATCACCTGCCTCGAGATGGCCGAGCACGTGGGCATCAAGAACTTCCAGAAGTTCTTGCTCCAGGTCCGCGGCATGCTGAAGGACGACGGCATCTTCTACCTGCAGATCGCCGGCCTACGCCGCCCCTGGGAATACGAAGACCTGGTCTGGGGCCTCTTCATGGGCAAGTACATCTTCCCCGGAGCCGACGCGAGCTGCCCGCTGGGCTTCGTGGTGTCGCAGGCCGAGCGCGCGGGCTTCGAGATTCACCGGGTGGAGAACTGCGGCGTCCACTACTCCGTGACGATTCACAAGTGGTACGAG
>JAHFDQ010000366.1 GCA_023248915.1 Archangiaceae bacterium
CACCAGCGGGTAGCGCAGCGAGAAGTCCTGCGCCATTCGCACCAGCGCGTCGTAGATGGCGACGTCGCCGTGCGGGTGGTACTGGCCCATGATGGTGCCGACCACCTTGGCGCACTTCTGAAACTTCGCCTCGTGCGTGAGGTGATGGTCGTGAAACATGCCGAAGAGAATTCGGCGCTGCACCGGCTTCAGCCCGTCGCGGACGTCGGGCAGCGCGCGCGCGGTGATGACCGACAGCGCGTAGTTGAGGTACCGGCGGCGCGCCTCTTCGCCGAGCGATATCGGCCGCTCGCCGAAGCTGCCGTCGTCCGACCCCCCGCCCTTGCCTCCCTTGCCGCGACCTCCCTCACCGCCGCCCGCGCCTGCCTTCTTGCGCTGCTTCTTCTCGGCGACGGCGAACATGCTCAGTTGTTCAGCCATTGGCGATTACTTTCCTTGTGTTTTCAGGCGGTTAGACGCCGAAAAACGCTGCTTCAGGTATGTAGCACCGGGCGGACTATACCGACGGCGGTCCCAAAGTAAAGAATTCGGGGGCTTATCGGGACTCGGGCCCGACTGCCTTGCGCTTTCGCGCCCGCCCTTCCGCCGGTACATTCGCGCCCGTGCCTACCCTCGTCCTCTTCGCGGCGCTGGCCGCGGCCGCGGCTCCGGCCGACGCCAAGCCCGAATCTCCGCTGCCGAACCGGTTGGCGGTGTTCGCGCTACCGCAGGACACGGTCGCCAACGAAGCGACCGGGCGTGTCGAGGGAGTGTTAGCGAGCGCACTCACGTCGAAGGGACTCGAGGTGGTCGACTTCGACGCCCTGTTTCCGCCGGCCGAGGCGGCGTCGCTCGCCGAAGCCGACCAGACGTTCACCGAGGCGCGCGAGGCGTACGACAACCTCGACGCCGACCTGGCCTGCCAGAAGCTGTCGGCGACCATCAAGGTGCTGAAGAAACACCCCGCCGAGGCCAAGCCCGCCCGACTGGCCGAGGTGTCCATCTTCTTCGGCGCGGCGCTCTTGCAGAAGGGTGACACGAACGGCGCAAAGGAAGCGTTCGTCCAGGCGTTGCTGCTCGACGAGAAGGCCCGGCCGGCCTCGGGAGTCTTCGCCAAGGACGTGCTGGCCGCGTTCGACGCCGCCCAGACGGTGCTGGCCGACCGGCCGAAGGGCACGCTGAGCCTCGAGTCGTCGCCGGGAGGGGCGCGCGTCGTCCTCTCGGGCGTGGACGTCGGCCTCACTCCGGTCGCCGCGCGCGAGTTGCCTGTCGGCCGCCATCATGTACTCGTACACAGGCCCGGCTACGCCCCCTTCGGAGCGCTGGCCGAGGTGGGGCCGAACCGGCTGACCGAAGTGCGGGCCCCGCTCGAACCCAACCCGGGCTTCACCGCGGTCGTCGAGGCCGCGTCGAGGGTGTGGGCCGAGCCGGCCTTTCGCGCGGGCCAGGCGACGCCGGGAGCGGCGCGGCTTGGGGCGCAATTGCGCGCGCGGCTGCTCGTCTTCGCGGCGGTGTCCACCACAGGGTCCGGAGGGTTCGAGTCGACGCTCGAGATGGTGGACCTGGTGCGGGGTGACCGGCTGACCGGTCTCAAGGTCGAGCTCGACGCCACCGGCCAGAGCGCGGCGGCGGCGGTCGACCAGCTCGAGCGCTGGCTGGCCCGGCCGGTGTTGGCGGTCGCGGTGGCTGAGCCGGTACCCGCGCGTCGGCTGGAAATTCCTCCGGTGCTGAAGCAGTGGTGGCTGTGGGCCGCGGTCGGCGGCGCGGCGGCTGCGGTGACGACGACCGTGGTCATCGCCAACCAGCCTCCCCACGCGTACAACCCCGTGTTGGGAACGCCGTGACCGGCTGCTATCGTCCCTGACCGCCTCACTCCAGACGGGGGCTTTCCGATGACACTGGCAGTCCTGGCGCTGGTCTCTGTCGTGGCGGGCGCCTCTCCCCCCGCGGCGCCGAAGCGCATCGCCGTCCTGATGGTGCCGATGGACCGAGGCGCCGAGGCGGCGACGGTGCGGCTCGAGACGTACATGAACGAGGCGCTCGAGCAACTTCCTGGCCTGCAGGTGAAGAAGAGCGAAGAGGCCTTCGGGCTGCCTCCGGACGAAGAGGCCGAGGCTTCGCTGAAGCGCGCCGAGACCGGCTACGGCGAGAGCCGCCTGGCGTTCGACGCCCGCGAGACCGCCGATGCCGAGCGAAAGCTGCGCGCGACCCTGAAGGAGTACACCAAAGCCGCCGGAGCGATGAAGGAGTGCGGCCACCTGTGCGACGCCATCGCGATGTACGCCTCGACGCTTCAAGAACGCGGCGACGTGGATGAAGCGAAGATCGCCCTGGTGGACCTGATCGCGCTGGCGCCGACGTTCGCGCTCGACTCGAAGCGGTTCACCCAAGAGCTGATCATGCTCCGGTCGCAGGTGGCGACCGGCCGCTCGGGCCAGATGAGAGGCAGCCTCGCGGTCGGCTCGAGGCCTCCGGGAGCGCGCGTCTACCTGGACGGTGAGCTGCAGGGGTACACGCCGACGACGCTGCAGACGCTTCAGGTGGGCAAGCACCTTGTTCGACTGGAACGCCCCGGGTTCCAGGTGCTGGGGCTGTTGGCCGAGGTGACTCCGGAAGACACGTCGGTCGAGCCCGAGCTGACCGCGACCGCCGCCTACAAGTCCTACGAGGCGATGCTGGGGAAGATTTCCGGCGAAGTGGCCAAGGACAAGGGTGGCAGCGCCCTGGCGGCGGTGGCGAAGACGCTCGGGGTGGACCGCGGCATCGTGGGCCTGGTGAAGCAGATCAACGAGGCGGGCGGCACCGAGCTGAACGTCGGCTTCTACGAGCTGAAGACCGGCAAGCGCCTGGCCAGCAAGCGGCAGGTGTTCCAGGGAGACGAGTACGGCCAACTGAAGTCCGAGATCGGCCGGCTGGTGAACGCCCTCGTCAACTACGAGGCGGCCGAGAAGTCCGCGAAGTCGGCCGACCCGCTCGAGTCGCGCCACGGAACGGAAGAATGGAACTCCGAAGACCGCGGCAACCACTCGGCGCCGGACAAGAAGAAGAAGGCGAAGGACCCGCTCGACGGAGTCAACGGCACCGAGGAGTGGTAGCCGGCTTGCTCGTCTGAAGGCCCCTTGAGGTCTGTGCCGATTGGAGTGCCAGTCGAAGCACAAGCGACATTATGGGCGTAATTTTGTATATTCGTATTCATTATTACGCCGATGCACAACCGCTTCCTCCAGGAAGTCCTGCGGCGCCGGGCTCGAAGCCGCCTTGGCAGACTGCTGGTCGTCACTGGCGCCCGCCAGACGGGCAAGACGACGCTCGTCCGGCGCGCCTTCCCGGACATGACCTACCTGTCGATGGAGGACCCGGTGCTGCGCCCGTCGTTCACCAGGCTCTCGGCCGCGGAATGGATAGCTCGGTACCCGCGGGCGATCGTGGACGAGGTGCAGAAGGCGCCTTCCCTCATCGAAACGCTGAAGGCCGCGCACGACGACTCGAGCGAGGTCCGCTACGTGCTCACCGGGAGCAGCCAGATTCTCCTGCTCGCGAAGGTCCGGGAGAGCCTCGCGGGCCGGGCCGCGCTCGAAGAGCTCTGGCCGCTCACCCTGCCCGAGCTCGCGTCCCGTTCCTGGGACGAGCCGCTCTCGGAATCGAGGCTGATTCGCTGGCTCCGTACGCCCAAGGCGAAGGGCACGCTGCTCGGAGTGCCTGCGACGAGCCCGGCCTTCGGGAAGTACCAGGCGCTGCTCGAGCGCTACCTGAGCTTCGGCGGAATGCCCGTCGCCGCGGACGAGACTCTCGGCGAGGAGGAACGCGAGAGCTGGCTCCGCGACTACGTGCGAACCTACCTGGAACGCGACGTGGCCGACCTCGCGGCCTTGCGCGACCTCGAGCCCTTCGTCCTGGTGGAGCGGCTGGTGGCGGAACGCACTGGCCGCGCCGTCAACTTCAGCGACCTCGCTCGCGGAGCGCAAGTGAGCCCGGCGACGGCGCGCCGGTTCGTCCGGTACCTGGAGCTGAGCTACCAGGTGGGCGTCCTCCCGCCCTTCCACCGCAATGAGGAGAAGCGGCTGGCGAAGATGCCGAAGGTGCACTTCCTCGACCCGGGGGTGCTTCGGGCCGTCCAGGGGCGGCGCGGGCCGCTCTCGGGCGAAGAGCTCGAGTCCGCGGTCGTCTCCGAAATCCTCAAGCAGGTCCGCTGTGCCGGGCTTCCGCTGCGGGCGCATCACTTGCGGACACACGATGGTCGGGAGGTGGACCTCCTCCTCGAAAGCGACGCCGGCTTCTTCGCCATCGAAGTCAAGCGGTCGCGCCACGTCTCGAACGCCGACGCGCGTCACTTGCTGGGACTGGAGGCGCTGCTGCCGAAGCCTGTCCTCGGCGCGCTCCTCTTGTCGCATGACCGCGACGCGAGGCCGGTGGCCGGCGGTTCGGCGCTCGCGGTCCCCTTCGCCTGGGCGCTCGGGGCGCCCGACGGCTGAGCCTCGGCAGGCCGCGACCTGAAGACTGGTACTCGGCCGGGTTCGTGCGCATTCTTCGGCGCCATGTCTTCCTTACGCCTGCTCGCGCTCGCCGCCTTGGCACCCGCCGCCGCCTTCGCGCAAACCTCCGAGGTTTCTAGCGCCGATCTCTCTCGCGGCCTGACGCTGCCCCCGACGTCGGCCGCGCTCGCCAGCCAGGCGACAGCCATCTCGGTTAACCCCGCCGGTCTGTCGTACCTGGGCGGGGCCGAGTTGTTCTACGCGCACGAGCGCGCCGTGAACCGGTTCGAGACCGGCGACGGGCTGTACCTCGCCGACACCTTCTTCGGCGGCCTCGGCGTCGGCGCTTCCGTCGAGTGGCTTCGCGGCGCCACTCCCTCCCGGCGCCGAACGAGCCTCGCGCTGTCCTTCGGGGGCGAGGCCTTCTCGGCCGGCGCGTCGACCTCGGGCTTCGCCTCGCCCGCCGCCCCCGACCTGGCGCTCCAGCGGAGCTGGACGCTCGGCGTCGAGGGCCGACCCACGCGGTACCTGGCCTACGGGCTCACGGTGCAGAACGTCGACGAGCCCTCGTTGGGCGCCCTCACCCTGCCCCGCACCTGGGACGTCGCGGTCGCGTCGCGCCCGCTGGGAGACCACTACTCGGTCGCCGCCGACTACCGCTTCCAGGACTCGGCCGGGCTGGGTCAGGGACGGCTCACCTACACGGTGCTGGCCGAAGTGCTGCCCGGGCTGTCGTTGAGCGGCGGCGTGTCTCACGGGCTTGCGTCGGGCAGCGAGTTCTTGCTCCAGCTCGGCATCACGGTCGACACGTCCTACGCCGGCGCCACCTACGCGGTGGGCGGCGCGCCGGGAGGGCTGGATCACGCCGCGATGCTGCGCCTGTCCCAGTCCCCCTACCCGTCGCTGCTCGCCGGCGGCGGCGAAGTGGCGTTGCTCGACCTGGACGCCCTCTTGGCGAGCCGGTCCAGCCCCGCCATGACGTTGCTCGGGGTGTCGTCGCCCGACCCTTACCTGGCCTTCACCGTCCACCTAGACCAGGCGCTTCGCGACCCGCTCCTGAAGGGAGTGGTGCTGAAGGTGAGCTCGGCCGAGCTGGGCCTCGGCCGCGCCGCCGAGGTCCGCGACGTCGTGCTGAAGCTCAGGGCCGCCGGAAAGAAGGTGGTCGCGTTGATACTCTCGGCCGAAGACTCCGACTACCTGTACGCCTCGGCCGCCGACCGCGTCTTCACCGTGCCGCAGGCTGCCCTGCAGGTCGACGGCTTCATGGCCGACCCCCTCTTTCTCGGCGGCACGATGGAGAAGCTGGGCGTGAAATGGGAAGTCGCGCGGGTAGGCGCCTACAAGAACGCCCCCGACCAGCTCACCCGTACCGACTTGAGCCGCGAGCAGCGCGAGGCGATCGACGCCCTGCTCGACACCGACGTCAGAGCCTTTTCCGCGGCGGTCACCAAGTCGCGGCCGCTCGACGCTTCCAAGCTGGCCGCCGCCATCGACGAAGGGCTGAAGACGCCGGCGCGCGCCAAGGAGCTGGGGCTCGTCGACGAAGTCGTGACCGGCGAAGAGCTGGGCAAGCGCCTGGCCGAGCTGGTGCCGGGCGCCCACTTCAACCCCGACTACCGGCCACGCGCCGCCCGGGTCGACCGGTGGGGCGGCCGCACCGCCGTGGCCATCATCCCCGTGCTTGGGAACATCTCGGGAGGCCGCAGCCAAACGGGGCTGACGCCCACCGCGGGCGCCGAGACCGTCATTCGGTCGCTGGCCCGCGCCGCCGCCGACCCCGACGTGGCGGCCATCGTGCTTCGGGTGGACTCGGGCGGAGGCGACGGCCTGGCTTCAGACCTCATCTACCGCGCCGTGCTCGAGGCGAAGCAGAAGAAACCGGTGGTGGCGTCGATGGGCGACGTGGCGGCGTCGGGCGGCTACTACGTCGCGATGGGCGCCGACGAGATCTGGGCCGAACCCACCACCATCACCGGCAGCATCGGCGTATTCCTCATCCGCCCGGCG
>JAHFDQ010000367.1 GCA_023248915.1 Archangiaceae bacterium
GCCACGCGCTCTGGAAGCCGGCGCTCGCCTGCCGGGCCTGCCCGCGCCTTCTCGCGAGAGGGCCGGGGCTCGGGCTGGTCCTGCTCGGTCGCGGCGTCGCTGTCCGCATAGAGGGCGTACTTGCCTCCGACCTCCGACGAGTACCGCTGTGCGCCGGCCAGCGGCGCCGCGGGCTTCGCGCCGCCGCCCACGCCCGTCCTGCGCGGTGGGGCCGCGGTCTCCCGGAGCTTCGACGGGGGCGGCGTCGTCGTCTCGCGCGCGAGGGGAGGCGCCGTGCCGGCTCCGCGCGGCGCCGGGCCGGATTCCTTCGGCGGACGCCGGGGCGGCGCGGCCGGGACGGATTCAGGGTGGCTGGCCTCGTCCTGCAGCGAATCGGCCATCTTCGCCAGGTCGCCCGAGTCGCGCGTCGCCAGCTCGAGCAGTGCCCGGGTGGCCTGAATGCGGTCGTCGAACAGGGCGCGCATCTCGTCGGCCAGCCCGTCCTCGTCCATCAGCTTCGCGCCGGCGGCCTGTTCGATGGCTCGCGCCATTTCCTTGCCGTTGGCGAAGCGTCCCTCGCGCGGCCTCGACAAGGCGCGCATCACCAGGTCCGAGAGCGCTTCGGGCACCTTGGGGTTCAGCGACCGCGGCGTGGCGATTTCCCCCTCGACGACCGCCATCATCATCGCGGCGTCCGAGGTGCCCGCGAACAGCCGCTGCCCGGTGAGCAGCTCGTGCAGCATCGCCCCGATCGAGAACAGGTCGCTGCGGCCGTCGAGGTCCTGGTTGCGGGCCTGCTCGGGCGACATGTAGCTGGCGGTCCCCTTGACGATCCCCACCTGCGTGCGGCCGAGCCGGTTCTTCGCCTTGGCGATGCCGAAGTCGATCACCTTCACGTCGCCCGCGTACGTCACCATTACGTTCTTCGGTGAGACGTCGCGGTGAATCACCGGCGCGGGTTTGCCGGTGGGATCCGTGAAGGCGTGCGCGTAATGCAGCCCCAGGCACACGTCCCGCACCACCCGGCACGAGAAGCCCAGCGGCAAGGGGCGCTGCCGGCTGGCCGCGCGCTTGGAGATCTGCTCGAGGTTCTGCCCCGAGAGGAACTCCATCGCCAGGTACAGCTCGCCGTCCTCTTCGCCAAGGTCGAAGACCTGGCCGATGTTGCCATGGCTGAACGCGGCGGTGATGCGCGCCTCGTCGAGGAACATCTTGACGAACTTCTCGTCCTTCTTGACGTCGGGGAGAATCTGCTTCACCGCGACGAACTTCCGGAAGCCTCCCGGCCCCGAGGTGAACGCGAGGAAAAGCTCGGCCATTCCGCCCATCGACAGGCGGGTCAGAATCTCGTACTTGCCGAGGCGCCGCCCCCGATCGAGGTCGCCGCCCGGCCCGCCGGTGTGGGCTGCCGCCATCGGCGCAGGACTCTAACGCGCCACCGACGCTCAGGCGATGCCGGCGAGGAGTCCGTGGAGGCCGCGGCTCACGGGCCCGCGCGCAGAATCGCGTACGGGGCGAGCGCGGCCGGCCTGCAGGTGCCGCTGGCGTACGAGTAGTCGGTGACGTTCAGCACCGTGTAGCCGGCGCCTGCGGCCGCCACCTGTGCGCCCTTCCCCGGGTCCAGGGTCACCGGCTGCGTTCCGCCCGAGAAGACGGTGCCGAAGTAGCGCCGTTTGCCGCAGTCGTCGTTCTGGCAGGCGACGATGGTCGGGACGGCCGCCACCGAGAAGGGCGCGGTGTCGGCCGCCGAGAGGAGCGCCCCATTCTGGGCCGAGTCGGCGGCGAAGATCAGCCCGCCGTCGAGCTCTCGCACGGTGATCGCCCGGTTCTCGGGCGCGGCAGAGGTCGAGCTATCCACCACCAGCACCGACACCTTCGGCCCAGGAGTCATCGCCACCGAGTAGCCCGAAGGCAGCGTCACGTAGACCGCGCCGGTCAAGGCGCCCCCGCCGGCCGCCGAACGGTTCAACCTCAGCGTCAGCGTCCCGTTCTCGTAGAGCACCGACCCGATCGCCCCGACCCCCGTGTAGCGCGTGCCGGCGTCCACCGACCGGACGTCGAAGAAGCCCTGGTCGTCCGGTTCCTGCACCCGCACCTCCCACGACGCCCCGACCTCGGGGAAGCCCGACGCCGGGCAGGCCGAGGTGCACGCGCCGTCGAAGCAGAGCTGCCCCGGCACCTTGCAATCGCCATGGGTTGCACAGTCCACGCCGCGCGACGGCCCGACCTCGACTACCCCGTCCTCCGGCCGGAACTCGCGGGTGACGCAGATGACCGACGCGGCGGGGAGGATTCCCGGCACCGCGCCGCCGTCGCCCAGCTCGATGCCGGGGGCTTCGGGCGAGTAGCAGAGCCGCACCCGGAATTGCTCGTCCACCGGCGGGACTTCGGGGTCGAGGCAGGCCGGCCCCGCGACGAAGGCCCCGGAACAGCCCGCGGTGCGGCTCACCTGGACGGTGCCGTCCCACGTCCGCTCGAGGCTCAGCCCGGCCGCCACCGTCCGCACCAGCGGGACGGGCGAGTCGCCTCCACAGGCGCACCCCTGGCAGACGACGTCGCAGGCGAGGCACGCACACGCCGGGTGTTCGACGAACGACAGCCACTGACCCTGGACCTGCCGCTGCACCTGCAGGCCGAAGCCGCCGTCCAAGTCGTCGACGAAGATCGGCCCCCGCGTCGAATTCCTGAGCCGGAGCGTCACCGGCGTCGCGTCGGTGGGGCTGCACCGGCAGCCTGCCTGCCCGAGCCCCAGGACGATGAACGCGACCGCGACCCTCACCCCACCTTCTCTAGGCCGACTCACGGGCCCCAAGCAACTGACGCCGATGGCGCGGTGTCCGAGCACGAGCCAGGCGGCCCAGCGAGCCAACGAGCCGCGCTTCCAGGCCCCCTTCCGTCCGGCCACGTCGGCCCAGAGCTTGCTACCCGGCGGAGGTTTCGCCACTCTCCCGTCGCCGTGCGCCACCGACTCGACATCCCTGGTTGTGCCCTCCTCGCCGCCGTGGCCTTGTCGGCCTGCGACCCGGTGGGCGGCGAGAACGCGCGCGGCGCGGCCGCTCCGGCCGTGGCCCCGCCCCGCCTCTCTCCGGTCGAGCTCTTGCCTCCCAAGGTCAAGAAGGCCGACGCCACCCGGGTCGAGATTCGCGACCCCCCCGACATCGACGCCACGCAGGTCGACGTGCACCAGCAGTCGGACGGCATCGTCGACATCCTCTGGGTCATCGACAACTCCGGGTCGATGCAGAACGAACGCACCAAGCTGCAAGGCCACTTCGACCGGTTCCTCCAAGAGCTTTTGAAGCTCAAGGTGAACTTCCAGATGGGCGTCATCTCGACCGACGCCAGCGACGGCGCCAAGCTGCGCGGCACCACCCGCATCATCAAGAACAGCACCCCCGACCCGCGGGCTGCCTTCCTCGACAACACCACCTTCCCCGACTCGCGCGTGCGCTGGGAACAAGGGCTGCGCATGGCCCAGCTTGCCATCAGCCCCCCCAATACCGACGCGGGAGGCCCGAACGCCGGCTTCCTCCGACCCAACGCGGCGCTCGCGCTCATCGTCGTCAGCGACGAAGACGACTCGAGCTTCGGCGACCCGGCCTACTACGCCCGGGCGTTCCGCTCGAGCCGCGGCAAGGGCAACGAGAACCTGGTCTCGTTCTCCACCATCGCCGGGACGACTCCGAGCGGCTGCTACCCCCCGGGCGAGCAGATCTACTTCGGCGGCCTGGCCGGGCCCGCCTTCCGGTACAGCGCGGTGTCGTCGAAGACCGGAGGCGTGGTCGGGTCGATCTGCGACGCGTCGTTCGAGAACACGCTCCTCCAGATAGCGTCGGCGCTCGACACCCTCCGGCGCGTCTTCCCGCTCTCGATCAAGCCCATCGCGGCGTCGATCGTCGTGACGGTGAACGGGGTCACCATTCCCCGCGACGTCGTGAACGGCTGGGACTACCGGCCCGACACCCAGAGCATCGCCTTCCTCGGCAACTACGTGCCCCCGCCCGCCGCCGAGATTCGAATCACCTACGCCTTCTCCCGGAACGTCGACGGAGGCACGCCGTGACCGGCCGCGCCAGTCGAGCGTGGGGGGCGCTCGCCCTGGTCGCGGCCGCCGGTTGCGCGCGCACCGCGCTCAGCCCAGAGTGCCCCACCGGCTACAGCTACGATGGCGAGAAGTGCGTCTGCGCCACCGACGAAGCCTGCCCCGACGGCATGGCCTGCGAAGAGGGCGTCTGCGTCTGCCGCGACACCCGCTGCTGCCCGGCCGGCTACTGGTACTCGGACACCACCCTGGCCTGCGTCTGCCACGCGGTCGACTGCTGCCCCGCCGGCCACGCCTGGGACGAGGCCGCCCAGAAGTGCAGTTGCAACTCCGAAGACTGCTGCCCCGCGGGCAACCACTTCGATGCCGACGCGGGCGCGTGCCGCTGCTTCGGCGAGGCCTGTTGCCCGACCGGGTACCTGTTCGACACCGTCGCGGGAGAGTGCGCTTGCGCTTCCGACGCATGCTGCCCCGCCGCCGAGCTCGCCGACGGCGGCCTGGGCCTCTACCGCTACGACGAATTGAAGAAGGACTGCGTCTGCGCCCACGACGCCTGCTGCCCAGTAAACTACAAGTACGACACGGCCGTCCGCGCCTGCGTGTGCGTCGGCGATTCCTGCTGCCCGGCCGGCTACAAGAAGGACCCTGGCCTGGCGCGGTGCGTATGCATTCCCGCTCCCAACGACTCGTGCGGCCCGAACCGCGTCTGCGACACCGTGTCGGGGGCCTGCAAGTGCCAGAACAACGCGGGCTGCGCCGCGGGCAACTACTGCAACCCGTACCACTTCTGCCAGTCGATCGCCGGCTGCACCGCGAACCCCGACTGCCCGGCCGGCAGCTTCTGCGACATCACCACTAACCGCTGCCTGCCGAACGGCCCCTGCACGCTCGACGAGCACTGCCCGTCCGACTCGCTGTGCAACCCCTCGGTCGCGTCTTGCGTACCCGGCTGCAGGAAGGACTCGGACTGCAAGCTCAAGGAAGCCTGCGTCTCGGGCCACTGCCAGGCCTTCTGCCGCGAGAACGACTGGTGCCCGGTGAGCCAGTTCTGCGCCGCCGGGACCGGAGCGTGCGGCCTTCACCTGGGTCGCGCCGACTGCCGCGACTGCACCAATGATCCCGGCGTATGCGGCACCGATGCCGTTTGTCTGACCTTCATCGCGGAAGGCCAGAAGACCACCCGCTTCTGCGGAGTCTCGTGCACGGCACAGTCCGATTGCCCGGCCGGGTACGACTGCAGCGGAGTCATCTACACCTGCGGGTCGGAAGGGTCGCCCTGCGAGCCCGATCTCCAGGCGCCCGGCGAAGCGATGACCTGCAAGGGCTTCCTCGTCGAGAACGAAGTCGGCACCCAGTTCTACTGCGCCGACACGTCGGGCCAGCCGCACGAATACCTTCAGTCGTGCGCGCCATCGTCGGGCTCCTGGCCGCCGTCGGCGTCGCCCTGAAGCCTTTCGCCCTAGAACGGCGGGAAGGACTTCCGATGGTCCTTCAGCAACAGGTAAAGGGTTCCGCCAAAGAAGCAGGTGAAACAGAAGAAGGTGAACATGGGGGCCCTCTGTGGAATCGAGCTGTCCTCGACGTTGCAATGTGCGCGCCGCACCGTGTTTCAGCCGGGTTGTGCGACCGGCCAACCCCGCGGATGGCTCGTCCGGGTGCCAGCATTTCAGGACGCGTAGGAAGCCGTTTCGGCGCGAGCGTCGGAATCCGCTTCCGGCACGGCAGGTTGGCTCGGCGGACGCGCGTAAGACAGGCTTACGCCACCGGCCTGTCGCCTTCAGAGACAGCGCCTCAATGCACCGGTTGCAGCACCCCGGGGAGCGCGCTCTCCACCTCGGCCAGCTTCGGCAGCCCCGCCACCGCTCCGAGCCGCTCGACGACGCGCGCGGCGACCGCGTTGGCGAAGGTGACGATCTCGCGCAATTCGCCCACCCCGGCGCGCCCGAGGCCCTCGGCGTCGGGAAACAGCCGGGTGAGCCCGAACAACAGGCCCGCCATGAAGCCGTCGCCCGCACCAGTCGAATCGACCAGCTTGGCCGCGACGCCCGGAACGCGAACCACCTTGCCTTGCCAGAGGAACACCGCCCCCTGGGCAGCGCGGGTGATGACCGGCAGCGCCACGCCCAGCTTCCTCAGGGCGAGCAGCGCCTCCTCGACGTCGCCCGTGCCGGTCACGAAACGAATTTCGTCCTCCGACAGCTTCACCACGCCCACCGACGGCAAGAGGTGGGCGAGCAACGCCCGCAGGTCTTCGGGGTCGGGCCAGATGTGCAGCCGCAGGTTGGGGTCGCAGGTGACCAGCTTCCCCGCCTTTTGCGCCGCCTGGACCATCAGCTCGGCCGCCTTCTGCGCCGGCTTCCAGATCAGCGAGTTGGTGCCCAGGTGCACCGCCCGGGC
>JAHFDQ010000368.1:0-1851 GCA_023248915.1 Archangiaceae bacterium
ACCCGCGCCCGTTCGTCGGGGCGCAGGCGCCGGAAGTACGGCACCAGCGAGATCACTTCCTCGGCGGAGAGCCTGGCCATCTGGGCCCGGCAGTATGCATCGCCCCCACGCCCGACGGAGAAGTCTTACGCCCGTCGAAACGCCGATCAGGTTCGATTTCCCGATTCCCTCGGCCCCCGCGATGCTCCACGCAGGCGCCATTCCGCGAGTTGCCTGACCAGCCCGAGCGCGCGGCTGCGCCAACCGTCGAGGATGTCGTAGACCGTCGGAATGACGAGCAGCGTGAGCAGGGTGTTGGTGAGCGTGCCGCCGACGACCGCGCGGCCGAGCGGCGCCCTGAAGTCTCCGCCCTCGCCGAAGCCGAGCGCGATCGGCATCATGCCGGCGACCAGCGCGAAGGTGGTCATCAAGATTGGCCGCAGGCGGGTTCGCCCGGCGCTGATCAGCGCCTCGCGCAGCGAAGCGCCCTTTGCGCGCGACCACTTGGCGAAGTCGACGAGCAGGATGGCGTTCTTCGCCACGATGCCCATCAGGAGGATGACGCCGATGAGGCTCATGATGTTGATGTCGTCTCCGGTGGCGACGAGCGCCAGCACCACGCCGACGAGCGAGAAGGGCAGCGACACCAGGATGGGGACGGGGTCGAGGAACGAGCCGAACTGCATCACCAGAATCAGGTACATGAGCAGCACTGCCACCCCGAGCGCGAGGAAGACTCTGCCGAACACCTCGCGCTGGTTGCGGGTCTCGCCGCCGTAGCTCAACGAGAAGCCCTGGGGCATCGACAGCTCGGCCATCCGCGGGGTGACGTCGCGCATCACCTCGGACAGCGACCGGCCTTGCACGTTGGCTTGCAGGCTCACCACCTTCTCGCGGTTCAGGTGATCGATCTCTGCGGGGGCGATGCCCTCGATGATGGTGGCCACCTGGCCGAGCGGCACCAGCGCCGGCTGCCCGCCAGGGCCGACCGGCGCGAGCACCGGCAGAGTGCGGATGTCGGCCGCCCGCCTGCGTGCCGACGGCGTCAGCCGAACCACCACGTCGCGTGTCTCTCCTTCCGGGTCTACCCAGTGGCCGACGTCGAGGCTGGCGAACGAGGGCCGCAGCGCCTGGGCCAACTCGGCCACCGACACGCCGAGGGCTCCGGCCATCGGGCGGTCCGGGCGCACCTCGAGCTCGGGCTTGGGCCCACGGGTGGACAAACCGACGTCGACGGCTCCGTCCACCTCCTTCAGCTTCTCGAGCGCCTCGGCCGCCAGCGCGTCGAGCTTGCGGGCGTCGGTGCCGCGCAGCTCGATCTGAATCTGCTTGAAGGCGCCGCCGAAGCCGCTGGTGAACACCGACACGGCCGCTCCTGCCACGCCGGCGACCTCGCCCCTGAGGGTGCGCCCCAGCGCTTCCTGGCTGACCTGGCGGTCGGCCTTCGGCACCAGCTTCACGTAGACGAGCGCCTGATCGACGCCCGGCGCCTTCAGCGGAATCGGCACTCCGATGGTGGCGTAGGTGTAGGCCACCTCGGGGTGGGCCCGGGCCAGGCTCGCCACTTCCTCGGTCTTGTCGCGGGTGTACCCGAGGCTCGAACCGGGGGGCGTCTCGACGATGAAGTTGATTTCGCCGCGGTCGCTGACCGGCACCAGCCCGGCGCCGCCCTTCGTCGCCTGCAGCGCCACGGCTCCAGCCAGCGAACCGACGGCGATCAGCATCGTCGCGAAGCGGTGGTCGAGGGCCCAGGCAATCACCCGCTGGTACCCGTCGGCGCGCCGGTTGAACCAGTGGTTGAAGCGGGTCAGCGCCCGCCCCACCGGCCCCCGCCGCGCGCCCTTCTCGAGCTGAGGGTCGGGCCAGTAGGCC
>JAHFDQ010000368.1:1861-6410 GCA_023248915.1 Archangiaceae bacterium
GAGAAGCTCACCAGCAGGGAAACGAGGACCGCGCAGGCGATGGTGAGCGCGAACGGCTTGAACCACTGCCCAGCCACCCCGTACATGAAGGCCACCGGCACGAAGACCGCGACGATCGAGAAGGTGGTGGCCGAGACCGCCAGGCCGATCTCGCTCGTCCCCTCGCGGGAAGCCTGGTGATGGTCTTCGCCCAGCTCGACGTGGCGAACGATGTTCTCCCGCACCACGATCGCGTCGTCGATGAGGATGCCGATCGCGAGCGACAGCCCCAAGAGCGACATGGTGTTCAAGGTGAAGCCGAACACCCAGACGCTGACGAACGAGGCGAGCACGCTCACCGGCAGCGCCAGCCCCGTGATGACGGTCGACCGCCAGGAATTGAGGAACAGGAACACGACCAGCACCGTCAGCAGTGCGCCCTGGACGAGCGCCTCTTCCACGTTGCGCACCGCCCGGCGAACGCGGGTGCCGGCGTCCCGGACGATCTCCAGCCGGGCCTCGGCGGGAAGCCGCTGCCGCAGCCGGGCGACCTCGTCGGCCACCCTGGCGCTCACCTGGGTGGTGCTGGTGCCTTTCGCCTTCAGCACTTCGATGCCCACCGCTTCGCGGCCGTTGAACTGCGCCGCGGTGCGCTGTTCCTTGGTGCCGTCGAACACGTCGGCGACCTCGCCCAGCTCGATGTTCCGCCCGCCGCGTGAAGTCACTACCAGGTGGCCGAAGTCGGCGGGGGTCTCGAGGCGCCCGCGCAGGCGAATGCTGCGTTCCTCTTGCGGGGTGTTCAGCCGCCCGACCGGAGCGGCGAGGTTCTGTGCCCGCAGGGCGCTCACCACCTGGCCGACGCTCGTCTGCGCGGCCTGCAGCGCCTCGGGCCTCAGCTCGACCGCGAGCGCGCGCTGCAGCCCACCCACCACCGACACCTGCGCCACTCCCGGCAGCGAGCGCAGCTCGCGGGCCACCGTCGGGTCGGCCAGCCGGGTGAGCGCCGCGGTCGACAAGGACTCGGAGGTGAGGGTGAGGGAGACGACCGGCTGGTTCGACGGGTCGAAGCGGGTGAGCACCGGTTCTTCGAGCTCGACCGGTAGCTTCGACCGCACACCCGAGATGGCGTCGCGGATGTCCTGCGAGGCCTGCTGAATGTCCTTCTCGTAGGCGAACGACACGGTGAGCTGCGCCAGACCGTCGGTGGCGATGGCCGAGGTCTTTGGCCCGTCCACCCCCGAGATGGCGAAGATCGCCTCTTCCACCGGGTCGACGACTTCCCGCTCGACGGTCTCGGGCGAGGCGCCCGGGTAGATGAGCGTCACGCCGATCACCGGCTGCTGAATGTCGGGAAATTCGTCGGTCTCGAGGCTGCCCATTGCGATCGCGCCGAACGCCACCAGCGCCAACATCGAGCTGAGGGTGACCACCGGCCGTCGAATGGCGAAGTCGGAAACGAACACGGAGCGCCTAGCGGTTCGGCATCGGGGGACTCTGCTCGACGGGTTCGGCCACCGTCCGGACCCGAATCTCGACCCCTTCGGCCGTCGTTCGCGCCGGGCCGCGCAGCACCTGGTCCGATTCTTCGAGGCCGGCGAGCACCTCGACCTTCTCGGCCAATTCATCGCGCAGCCCGAGCGTCACCGGCACGCGCTCGGTCCGCCCGTCGCGCAGCCGCATCACGCTGGGCGAGGTGCCGCGCAGGTCGAGCGCGTCGAACGGAATCGCGACCACCCGGCGCGACTCGGTGGCGATGCGCCCGGTGGCGAACAGCCCGACCTTCAGCACGCCGGAGGAATTGGGTACCGAGGCGTACACGCGCACCTGGCGCGTGGCCGGGTCGACCGTGGGGTTGACGCGGTCGACGGTGCCGGTGAACGGCTGGGACGGCCGGCCGCTGACGGTGAAGTCCACCCGGGCGCCGACCCGAAGGTCTGCCGCTTGCTCGTCCGGGACCGAGGCCTCGAGGGTGAGGCGGGTGGGGTCGACGACGGTAAACAGCAGGGCACCCGGAGTCACCACGTCGCCCGACCCGGCGAACCGCTCGCTCACCACGCCGGTGAGGGGGGACCGGACCCGGGCCCGGTCGACCTGGTCGAGCGCGGCGGCCTCGCGCCCTTCAGCGGCGGAGAGCTGGGCCTCGGCCGCGGCGCGGCCCTGCCGGGCGAAATCGGCGTCGCGGTGAGAGATGGCGCCTGCGCGTTCCAGCTTTCGGGCGCGCTCGGCCTCCCTCTGCGCCAAGTCGAGCGAGGTCGCCGCCGCCTGTGCTGCCGAGCGGGCGGACGCGAGCTGGCTGCGAAGCGCTCCGTCCTCGATCTGGGCGAGCAGTTGTCCTTTTTCCACCAGCTCGCCTCGCTCGACGGAAGTGGCGATCGTCCCGGGCGCTTCGGCGCGGAGCGTTGCCGACTCGGCGGCGGTGAGGGTGCCCGACAGCGTGGGGCCGCTCTGCAGGCTGGTGCGCGCGACGTCGGCCACGTCGTCGGAACCCACCGTCACCTGCGGGACGACCGCCTCCTCGTTGCGCGACGGGTTGACGCAGGCCGCGACGAGCGCCGCAAGCCCAGCGGCGCGCCAGACCGGGTTCCGCTTCCCGGATGCCCCCTTCGCCCCCATCGCACGCTCGCGCAACCTTTTCGGAAGCTGCGGCGCTCGGGGACCGGGCGCCAGTGCCGCCGTGACCCGTACGTCCGGTACTCGACCCCAAGTCCGTCATCTGAGCGGCAGCTCGACGGCGAAGAGGTCCACCCGCGAGCTGCCCAGCATGTCCGAAGCGAAAATGACCAGCGTGCCGTCCGGGTTGATGTGGCCGTGGGGTTGGTGCCAGTAGTTGGAGAAGTTGGTGCTGTAGTGGTGCGCGACGAGGCGCTTGTCTCCGCCGTCGAGCCGCATCAGGCCGATGCTCTCCCTCAGGCTCGAGCCGATCGCCGCGAAAGTCTCGTGAATGTCGTCGTAGAGCACGTACTGCTGGGTGAGGTCGCCGCCGAGCTCGGCTTCGGTCCGGTCCCAGTTTCCGCAGGTGTGGTAGTCGGGGGCGTAGCCGGACCAGTCGGTGAACTGCGTCCAGGAGTTGGAAGTGGCCGCCAAGCGGAAGGTGGGCATCAGCCCGCCGCCGGTGTTCACGTCCGAGTTGACGAACATGCCGCGCAGTGAAGCCACGTGAGAGGGAGTCACGTTGCTGGGGAAGGTGACGCCCTGCACGGTGTCGTTCACGACGTCCCAGAGCGTGCTGTTGGCCTGGCCGTTGTTGACGAAGACGTAGCGGCCGTCGGATTCGAGGTACGGCTCGTCCATGCCCGCGAAGGTGCGGGTGAGAGTGGCGTTGGTCTGGCTGTCCCAGACGTGCACGTCGCTGCCGCCCGTCATCCAGACGAAGCGGCGGTCCTGGACGTCGCCCTGAAACCAGGAGCCTCCGGAAACGCCCGTCGACGGGCCTGGAAAGTTCCCGGTGTTCTCGACGAGGTTGGTCGCGGTGTTCACGCGCTTCACGCCGATCGCGGTGAGCATGTACAGGATGCGAGCGTCGCCGGCCCGGTTTCGGGAGAAGGAGTACCCGAGGTCGGTAGCTTCCGGTGACACGGGGAGCGCTCGGTAGTTGGTCGGGCCGGTACCGCGAACCAGATCGAAGACGCGCAAGTCGCCTCCGGAATCCATGTCGGCAGCGATGACGGAGTACCGGTCGCCGTTCCAGAGTCGCGACGCGTAGGCGCCGCCTTCGCTGTAGGCGTGTCGGAACGACGTCCCACTCGACGGGTCGCCAGCCGAGCTCGCCTTCCAGACCTGCAACCCGGTGACCGGGTCCTTGTAGCCGAAGCCGCGGGGTTGGCCCGGGACGTTCAGCGCCTGGTACGCGGTGGCGTTGCCGGTCTGTCCGTTGATCAATGGGAGCAGGGACAGGTCCGGTTGCGCTGTAACCGCGCCTCCGTCGCCACCTCCACTGCCACCGTCGTCTCCGCCACCGCCACCGCTTCCTCCTCCACCACCCCAGGCGCCGGCGTCACCAAATCCTCCGTCTCCGGCTCCTGGCCCCGCGACGCCGACACACGCGTCAAGGAGCGTTACCGTCAACAAGGTGAATGTGGTGAATCCAGTAGCGCGGACTACGCGGCTCGTCGGCGATGCCATCGGCGTACCGTACCCAATGAGCTACGCGGGCTCCAGGCCACGGCGCAGTTCGAGGGGCGCACGGCTACAGCTTTGACAGGCCGCCAGCGAACTTCGAAACCCAGATGTTGACGCCGTCGAAGGCCGCACCGCATGGTTGGCCCCCCACGGCATAGGTACCTACGAGCGCGCCGGTGCTCGCCCGGAGCTTGGTGACACTGCCGGCATTGCGGTTGGTCACCCAGATACTGGTGCCGTCGTAGGCGACGCCACAGGGACCGGAACCGACAGAGTAGGTGGCGACCTGTGCGCCCGTGCTCGCCAGTAGCTTGCTTACGCTGTTGGAAGACGAGTTCGCCACCCAGATGTTGGCGCCGTCAAAAGCGATTCCATCGGGGTTGTTCCCGACGTCGTAGGTGCCGACCAAGGCGCCCGTACCAGCAACGAGCTTGGTGACGTTGGCGGAACT
>JAHFDQ010000369.1 GCA_023248915.1 Archangiaceae bacterium
ATGCCGTCCATTCGGGGCAGGCCCAGGTCGAGCAGCAGCACGTCGGGCCTGATGCGGGTGAGCTCGTCGAGCGCGCTCTCACCCGACAGGGCCGTGCCGACGATCTCGAGCTCGCGGCTGACCTCGAGCAGCTTCAGTTGGTTCTTCAAGATCTTCGTCTGGTCCTCGACCAGGAAGACCTTGATGGAAGGTGCGGCGGGCGCGGCGGGCGGTTCCACGGCGGGGTCCTCGGGTTCAGGCGGTAGACGGAATCGAGAAGGTGATCTGGCAGCCCGCGCCCGGCTTCGAATCGACCAGCACCTGACCGCCGATCTTGAGCGCGCGCTCGTACATGTTCTTCAGGCCGTAGTGGCCCTTCCGGGTGACCGACGGGTCGAAGCCCTTGCCGTCGTCCCTGACCGCCAGGTTCACCTGGCCGGCGTCGAACAGCAGCTTGACGTTCACCTGCTTCGCCTCGGCGTGCTTGGCCGCGTTCGACAGGCACTCTTGCAGCACCCGGAACAGGGCGAGCTGGGCGTCGGGCGTCAGCCGCGCGGTCGGGCCGCTGCGTTCGAACCGAACGTCCAGTTGGGTGCGCTCGCGGAAAGTCTTCACGTAGTCCTCGAGGCCGGCCGCGAGGTCGAAGTCTTCGCGCATCATGCGCAGGTTGCGGCGCAGCTCGTCGATCGACTCCTCGGCCGAGGCCTTCAGCTCGCGAATCTCGGCGAGCAGCGTCTCGTCCTTGGCGATCTGGGTCAGGTACTCGGCCTGGATGATCAGCGACGACAACGACGCGCCCAGCCCGTCATGAATTTCACGGGCGAGCCGGTTGCGTTCCTCGACCACCGCCAAGTCCTTCAGGTCGCCTTGCAGCGTGACGATCTCGCGGTGGGCCGAGACTTCGCGCTCGTTCAGGTACACGAGCACGTAGATGATGATGAAGTTGAGCGCGAGGTACCACAACAGGGTGAGCAGCTCGACCGCGGTCGGGGTGCGGTTCAACAACTGGTCGAGCCGGGTGGTGATGGGCAGCGCCAAGAGCGGCGGCATGATCGCCAGCGGCTTGGGGAAGAGGATGGCGAAGAGGGTGGTGAACAACAGCTGGGTCGCCAACAGCGGGCTCTGCAGGCCGGCGCTCGTCTGCGGCTTGGCGATGAGCACCACCATGATCACCAGGTCGAAGCAGAGGGTGACGTAGGTCACCCAGCGCCCCGCCTTCGGGTGGTCGATGACCATGTAGTTGGCCACGCTGTACATCAGCATCGCGAAGTAGCCGCCGAAGGCCGCCAGCCCGTGCAGGCCGAAGTAGTTCGACCAGGCCGGGACCGCGAGGATGAGCAGGCCCAGAGTGAGGAACATCATCCGCGCGTAGAACAGGGCCCGCGCGCGGGCGACGAACCGGTCCTGCGCCCAGGACAGCGAGGCCTGGTCGGCCGAGACGTTAGAGTCGAGGTGGCGGCGCTCGAGCACTTCCCTGACGACGCGAAGCCGCTGGTCCTGGGCGGGCGAGAAGGCGGGCGTCGCGAGCGGAGTTTCGGGCAAGGCCTGGCGATTGTACGGGCCTTTCGGCCGGGTGCGCACGCGTGCTGAGTCCGCACCCCTTCTCACCCGTTGCCCGACAGGCGATGGTTCGCCCATGGCACCGGCCGCGAATGCCCAGAGCGAGGTGAACGCGCTCGTGGTGGGCGCGGGAGGCCTGGGGTGCGCGGCCTCGCTGGCCCTGGCGCGGGCCGGGGTGCGGCGCCTGACGCTCGCCGACCCCGACTCCGTGGACGCGACCAACCTGCACCGGCAGCTCTGGCACCGCGGGTCGGACGTCGGCCGCCTGAAGGTCGAGAGCGCCGCCGACCGGCTCGAGCGGGCCTTTCCCGGGCTGGCCGTGGCGCGGGTTCCCTCGGCCGTCAGCGCGGGCAACGCCGAGTCGCTCTTTCGCCGGCACACCCTCGTCCTCGACGCGACCGACGGCGACGCGGTGAAGTTCCTCCTTTCGGACGCGGCGGTGCTCACCGGCGTCCCGCTGGTGTACGGCGGGGCCCTGCGCCTGGGCGGTCAGGTGATGCGCGTCGCGCCGGGCGGCCCGTGCCTGCGGTGCCTGTTCGAAGGGCCGCCTCCCCCGGGCGCGCGCGCCACCTGCGCCGAGGCGGGTGTGCTGGGGCCGGTGGTGGGGGCGGTCGGCGCGCTCCAGGCGGTCGTCGCGCTGTCACCGCGCAGGTCCGACGGAATCGAGCGCTGGTACCGGCTCGAGGGAGCCGCGCTGGCCATGCGAGTCGTCGACGTGCACCGCGCCGAGGACTGCCAGGCGTGCGGGCCGGGCAGGAAGTCGGCTCCAATTCTCGTCGACGCGATCGGGGCCGCATGCGCCCGGTAGCGCCACCTCCCACGGACGCCACCATCGACCTGAGGGGCCAGGTCTGCCCGATGACCTACGTGCGCACCAAGCTGGCCCTCGAACGGCTCGAGCCGGGCCATGTGCTCGAAGTCGTCTTGTCGGGCGAAGAGCCGGCCAAGAACGTGCCGCGTAGCGCCCGCGAAGAGGGCCACGAGGTGATGGCGATGGCGGAAGCGGCCGAGGGCGTCGTGCGGCTCTGGCTTCGGAAGGGTTGAGATGACGCTGTCTGAAGACCAGGTGGTGCGCTACTCGCGCCACATCCTGCTGTCGGCGCTCGGGGGCAAGGGCCAGGAACGGCTGCTCGCGACCGGGGTGACGCTGACGGGGCAGGGGGCCGCCCAGGCCGTGGCCGCCGCCTACCTCGCCGCGTCGGGCCTGAAGGTGTCGGCGAAGGGGCGGCCCGTCGCGCCGGAAGAGACCGGTTTCCTCCTCGCGGCCGATGACGTCGGGCGACCGCTCGAGGCGATGATGCGCGCGGCGTTGCTCGACGCGAACCCCGACGCCCTGGGCCAGCCGTCAGAGGTCGGCGCGCTCGGCGAGCTGCCGGCCGGCTTCTCCGGGACTGGGCCCTGGGTCGCCCTGGGCTGGTCGGGGAACCGGGGCGGGCTCGTCTACCGCGGGCGGGACGGTTGCGCCGCCTGCTTCGAACGAACGGCCGGCGCGCTCTCGAACGGCCCCGCGGGAGCCTCCGCGGTCCTGCTGGGGGCGCTGGGGGCGCTCGCGTTCGAGCGCCTCGCGCTCGGACTGTCGCAGCCGTTGGGCGGGCTCTGGCTGAGCGAAACCGGCGAAGTCGAGCCAATGGACCTGGACCGATGCGCCTCCCACGGGCAGACCGGGCGGTGACTCCCGGCCTTCAGCGCTCGGTGCTTGGGCCAATCCTGGCGCACCTGGAGGCCAGCTACCCGGAAGAGGGCTGTGGGCTCGTCTTCAGGGGAAGCGCAGGGCTCAGGGTCGAGTGGTTCGACAACGCTTGCGGGGGACTGGCGGGGCTTCGTGGGAACTCCTACGAGCTCGACCCACGCCAATGGCTGTCCGCGATGATCCAGGCGAGCGACCGGGGGGAAGCGCTCGCGTTCATCTTCCACTCGCACTGCGATGCTCCCGCGGCCTTCTCGGCAATGGACAGCCTCAGAGCCGCTCCCGGGGGCCACCTCTTGTTCCCGGGGACGGCCTATCTGGTGGTCGCCGTGCGCGCCGGCCAGGCGACCGAGGCTCGGCTCGCCCGCTGGGATGGAAGCCAGTTCGTCGAAACCGAGGTTTCAGTGAAATTGGAATGAGGGCGATTCCCCTGTCGCCGCGTGGAGTTGAACGATGTAGGCGCGGTTTGTATTGCGGCCCTGGTTCGACTATAAGGCGGCGGCCAAATCTGCCTTTTGGCCGACAGCGGGGAGCCAAGACGAAATGTCGAAGAATCCAGGGTTCACAGTTTGGTTCACGGGCATGTTGGGGACGGGGAAGACCACGTTGGCCGCGTACATCTCGGCCAGGTTGCGGCAGGTTGGGCGCAACGTCGAGGTCCTCGACGAGAATGATCTGGCAGACGATCTCTGGAAGGGCGCGGGCGAGTCGAAGGAAGACCGGAACATGATCGTCCGGCGCCTTGGCAGCGTGGCCAACCTGCTTTCCCGTAATGATGTCGCGGTGCTGGCCGCCTCGGTCAGCCCGTACAAGGCGCCCCGCGAGGAAAACCGCAGGCTGATTGGGCGCTACCTCGAGGTCTACGTCGACTGCCCGACTGAGAAGCTGATCCAGCGAGACTCGACCGGCAAGTACAAGAAGGCGCTGTCCGGCGAGATTCCGAATTTCATCGGCATCACAGAACCTTACGAGCCCCCGTCCTCGCCCGAGGTCATCATCCACTCGGACATCGAATCGGTGGAAGACGGCGCCCGCAAGGTTTTCCAGGCGCTGCTCGACCTCTCCCTCGTCTCGGCCGAAGAGCTGAAGGTCATCACCGGCAAGCGGATGAAGGCCAACCCCGTCGCCCGCAAGGCGCGCCGCGGTTCGGCGCCGTCGAAGGGCGTGCGGAAGGCCGCCCGGCCCGCTGCCCGCGCGGCTCGAGTCGTGAAGAAGGCTGCCGGCAAGCGCAAGGGCCGTTAGACGTCGGTTCGAATGTCGACCGGCAGTGCACGCCCCAAGCTCGACGCCCTGAAGGCTTCGCTGCGCGAGCTCGGTTCGGCGCTCGTGGCCTTCTCCGGGGGAGTTGACTCGACCTTCCTGCTCAGCGTCGCCCACGGCGAGCTCGGGGCGCGGGCGGTGGCCTTGACCGCCCTATCGCCGTCCATTCCCAAGGGCGAAGTCGACGAAGCGGTCGCCCTCGCGGCCCGAATCGGCGCCCGCCACCTCACCGTGGCGTCGAACGAATTGGCGAACCCGAGCTACGCCGGCAACCCGGTTGACCGCTGCTACTTCTGCAAGACTGAGCTGTTCGACCTGTGCGAGCAGAAGCGGGCCGAGCTGGGCCTCGCGGCGGTGCTCGACGGCTTCAACGCCGACGACCGCAAGGACGTCCGGCCCGGCCACGTCGCGGCGCGCGAGCACCGGGTGCGGTCTCCGCTCGCCGAAGCGGGCCTGACCAAGGACGAGATTCGCGCCTTGTCGCACGAGCTGGGGCTACCCACCTGGGACAAGCCGCAGATGGCGTGCCTGGCGTCTCGAATTCCCTATGGCACGGCGGTCACTTCCGAGCGGCTCGGGCAGATTGGCTCGGCCGAGGCGTCGCTCCGGGCGCTGGGGCTGCGGCAGTTCCGGGTGCGCTACCACGGCGACGTCGCCCGCCTCGAGGTCGCCGCCGCCGAGTACCCCCGGTTCCACGACGAAGGGTTCCGGTCCGAGGTCGACCGGGCGCTGCGCTCGCAGGGTTTTTCCTTCGTCGCGCTCGACCTCGAACCCTTCCGTACCGGCCGGATGAACGAAGTGGCCGCCAAGAGCTGACTCAAAGGGCAGGGGCGGCTACAATCGCGCGCCCGTAGGTCCACCGTCCCGGCCGCTGGAGGCTTGCCCGCATGGCGCGTCACCCTCGCTGCAGTCAGCGGCATGAATTCGTGTTGTCGAGCATCGCGCTGGCGCTAGCCCTCGGCTGCGCTGGGGGAGGCTCGGGGACAGGGGCGTGCGCGCTCCAGCCGTTTCCGTCGGGCAACTACGTCGGAGCCAAGACGGACAACGCGGTGAACGTGCGCGTGTCGAAGGCGGGCCTCGACTTCATCAACGCCGACCCGAACTGGAAGCTGCTGCTCGACACCTTCGCGCCGGGCCAGAAGATGACCCTGCCCATTTCCTGCATGGCGAACAGCGGGTTCAAGATCGCCGACCAGGGCGGGCCGGGCTGCACCGACGAGAACTGCGGCCTGATGGACGGCGTTTGCTGCCCCAACGCCTCGGCCGCCGGCTGCAACGCGTCGATCGTCGACTCGCCCGCCAACGTGGTCGTCAACTTCACCGGGTTCCACCTGGCGGCCATCGCTCCCGACCAGGTGCAGGCGACGGTCGACCTGACCATCGACACCGGTTCCATCTACGTCGACTCGGAAGACCGCAGCTACGCCGCCTGCCTTTGGCTGTCTCCGCTGAAGTGCAGCGTGCACTTCGCGTCGGGGCCGCCGGTCGGGGCGAACCCGGCCGACAACCTCGTCCAGGCGACGGTGAAGTTCACCATCGACACCAAGTGGGACAAGCTGCTCGCCTTCGAGGTGCTGGACCCGCTGGTGGGGGTTGGCGTCTGCGGCGCCTCGGGCGTCCCCGCTCCTCCGTCGTGCCTCGACCCCGACGACATCGCCCTGAACGGCGAGAACAACTGCGGTTTCTACTGCGACATCGCGAACATCGGCTTCGTGAAGAACCTGCTGCTCGAGCTCATCTCGCCGGTTCTCGAGGGGCAGGTGAAGGCCGCGATCGCCGGCCAGTCGTGTCGCGCCTGCGGTTCGGGTCTGCCCCCCTGCCCGCAGCTCGCCGGAGCTTCGAGCACCTGCGATTCGAGCAGCAAGACCTGCCTCGACAACGACC
>JAHFDQ010000370.1 GCA_023248915.1 Archangiaceae bacterium
GGAAGGGGGAAAGGTCGGCCAGGTTGAACCGCAGGCCGGGGATGGTGGCGAGCTTGCCTCGAATCTCGTCCTGAATTTGCCACTGGGTGAGCGGTCGGCGCTCGACCGCCTTCGAGGTGTAGACCCTGAGCACGGCCTTGTTGGCTTCCTGCTGAGGGCCGACCGTGGTGTAGACGGTGCGCACTTCCTTGTTGGACCGGACGATGGCTTCGACTTGGGCGGCTACCTTGTCCATCTCTTCCAACGACACGCCCGCCGGCATTTCCATGTTGATGGCGAACTCGCCCCGGTCTCCCGCGGTGACGAACTCCTTGCCCATCATCGGCACCAACGCGATCGACCCGGCGAAGAGCAGGCTGGCCGCAACCGCGACCTTGATCCTGTTCCCGAGCGCCCAGGCCAGCACCTCGCGGTAGTAGGCGTCGACCCCGTCGAAGAAGCGGACGATGGGGCCGTAGAGCCAGTGCCGCTTCATCTCTTCGTGGCGCCCCGGCTTGACGGGCTTCACCACCCGAGCCGACATCATCGGGTCGAGGGTGAACGAGACGAACAGGGACACCAGCACCGCCGCGGCCACGGTGAGGCCGAACTGGCGGAACATGCGCCCGACGATGCCGCCCATGAAGGCGATGGGCACGAAGACCGCCACGATGGTGAAGGTGGTCGCCATGACCGCGAGGCCGATCTCCGACGTGCCTCGCTTCGCGGCGGTGACCGGGTCTTCACCCCGTTCCATGTGGCGGTAGATGTTCTCGCGCACCACCACCGCGTCGTCGATCAACAGGCCGATGGCCAAGGACAGCCCCAGCATCGACAGCATGTTGAAGGTGAAGCCCATCAACCACATGAAGAAGAAGGTGGTGACCACCGAGGTGGGCAGCGCCAGCGAGGAGATCAGCGTCGAACGCCAGTCCAGCATGAAGATGAAGATGACGAGGATGGCCATCGCCCCGCCGAAGAGAATCGACTGCGTCAGGTCGTCGACCTGCCGGCGGACCTGCATCGACAGGTCGATCGCCTTGGTGACCTTGACGTCAGGCGGCAGGGTCGTCGCCAGGTCCCCGAGCTTCTTGTACACGCCGTCGGCGATCGCCACGGTGTTGGTGCCGCCCTGCTTCTGGATGTCGAACACCACCGCCGACTGCCCGTTCAGGCGGGCGAAGGTGCGCACTTCCTTGAAGCTGTCGTCGATGTCGGCCACTTCGCGCAGGTGCACCTGCGACCCGTTGGGCAGCGAGGCCACCACCAGCGACCCGATCTCTTCCTTCGACCGGAAGCGCCCCATCGTCTTGACGTTCAGCTCTTTGCCGCTCTCGATGACGCGCCCGGCCGGCAGGTCGAAGCTCTCGGCCTGAATCTGCTGCGCCACCTGGGCCATGCCGATGCCGAGGCTGTCGAGCGCCGCGCGCCGGACGAAGACGTGCAATTCGCGCTCCTTGCCGCCGGCGATGGTGATGCCCGCCACGCCGTCCACCGACTCGAGCCGGGGCTTGATGGTGTCCTCGACGATGCGCCGGGTCTCGTCGGACGGGCGCTTCGACGCCACCGCGTAGGTCATGATGGGAATCGCCGTCGGGTCCATCTTCGACACGATGGGGTCGCGAATCTGCAAGGGCAGGGTGGCGCGGACGAGGTTGATCTTGTCGCGCACGTCGGTCGGCGCCTGCTTCAGGTCGGCCTCGAGCTTGAAGACGATGACGATCGTCGAGATCGAGTCGCGCGAGTAGCTGCGCACCACGTCCACGCCGTTGATCGACGACACCGCTTCCTCGATGGGCTTGGTGACGAGCTGCTCGACCTCTTCGGGCCCCGCCCCCGGGTAGACCGTGGAAACCACCACGATGGGGAAAGAGATGTCGGGGAAGAGGTCGACGCCGATGCTGCGCGCGCCGAGCAGACCCATCGTCATGAGGCCAATCATCACCATGGTGGTGAAGACCGGCCGCTTGATGCTGATGTCAGAGAGGATCATCGCCGTTCTCCGCTAGCGCTGGGCGGACACGCCGGAGGTTCCGGCGCCGTCCGTCGCGAGCTTGACCTTCGAGCCGTCGATGAGCGTCGCCTGCCCGGTCACGGCGACCAGGTCTTTCTCGGCCAGCCCCTCGAGCACCGCCACCCGCACCCCGTCGGTCGGCCCCAGCTTCGGGCGCACCGCCTCGGCCTTGCCTTCCTTCAGCCGAAACACGACCGAACCGCCCGCGGCGTCCATCACCGCCTGGCGCGGAATCACCAGCGCCCCCTCGAGCACGCCGAGGGTGATGTCGGCGTGGGCGAACATGTTCGACAAGAGCCGCCCCTCGCTGTTGTCCACCTCGAGCTCGATCGCGGCGCGCCGCGTCTGCGAGTCGAGCGCGGGAGAGAGCAGCGTCACCCGCCCGGTGAAGACCGCCCCCGGGATGGCGTCGACGGTCACCCGGGCGGCCCGGTTCTTCGCCAGCCGCGCGAAGCCGGTGGAATCGACCGCCCCCTCGAGCTTCAGCGCCGCCAGGTCTTGAATGGTGAACAACGAAGACTGCGGGCCGACCTGGGCGCCGACGTTCACGCCGCGCCGTATCACCGTGCCGCCGATGGGCGAGACCACCCGCGCGTTCTCGACCGCCTGGCCCGCCAGCCCCGCCGCGGCGCGCGCCTGGGCGGCCTGCGCCTCGGCGAGCGCCAGCCGCACCCCCACGCCGTCCACCTGGGCCTGCGGGGCCGCGCCCCCCTTGAACAACGACTGGGTGCGGTCGAACTCGAGCTTGGCGCCCTTCAGGTTGGCGTCGGCCACCTGCTGCGCCGCCTCGGCGGCCTGCGCCTGCCAGGCGATCTCTTTGTGCTCGATGGACGCCAACTGCTGGCCGGCCTTGACCACGTCTCCGACCTGGGCGTCGAGGGTGAGCAGCCGGCCGCCCACCTTCGGGTAGACGTCGACCTCGTTCCGCGGGCGCACCGTGCCGGTGATCGACAGCACGTCGGGCATCGCGGCGCGCGTCACCAGGGCGGCGCGCACCAGCTGGGCTTCGTCGGCGCGGTCAGCCGGGGCGGCGTTCGCCTGTCTCTGTTCGGCGATGCGGTACCCCACCAGGCCGAGCAGCCCGATGACGATGACGGCGATGACGATGCGAGCCTTCATGGTGTTTCCTTGGTGTGAGAATCGACTGGGGTGTGCGGGCTGAGGCGTTCGACCAACCGTTCGAGAATCCGGACGAAGGACTGCCGCTCGGCCCGGTCGAGCATGGCGAGGAAGAGGTTGAGCCGGGCCTTCATCTGCGTCTGAATCTTCTTGTGCACGTTGGCGCCGCGGCGGGTGAGAGCGACGTGCACCACCCGGCGGTCGCGCGCGTCGCGGGTACGCTTGGCCAGCGCCTGGCGCTCGAGCCGATCGACCAGCCCGGTGACCGTCTTCTCGGTGCTGGACAGGCGCCGCGCCAATTCGCCCATCGGCAGCGCGCCGTCCAGCCCCAGCCACATCAGGGCGTGAATCTGCGCGGGTGAGATGTCCAGCTTCTCGCAGGTCGAGGCGATGGGGTCGCGCAGCGAGGCCCGGCGGCCGAGCGCCATCAGCAGCTCTTCCACCCGGGCCGAGTCGCGGGCGAGGAGATCGTCTTCCGAGATATTCCGCAAGGCGGACTATCTTTAATATCGAACGTCGACACCCGTCAACCGAAACGGCCGGTCAGTCCTTCTCGGCCGCCTTGGCGGGGCCTTCGCCGCCGGTGGGTGACAGCTTCCCCGACAGCGCCCCGGCGCGCTCGTGTGGCATGAGGTCGCGCGGGGACCGGTAGTATTGCATGGGTGAGTAGTGGAGCAGGTTCGACACCCGGCTGGTGTAGACGCAGGCGTACTGTTCCACCTGTTGGCCGAAGCGGCTGTTTTCGTTGCCTTCCTTGAACAGCAGGCCCCAGTGGGGGTTGAAGCCTTCCTCGACGTCGCGCTCGAGGGTGTCGGCCAGTTCGGACGCGGCCTTGAACGCCTTCCGGAAGCGATCGAGCACGCTCTTGGCGCCCTTGCGCTCTTCCTCGACGGCCTCGCGGGCCTTGCCTGCCAACAGCGGCTCTTTCTCGAGGCGGCGCTCGAGCTGATTGAGCAGCCCCTTCTGGTAGTTGACCTCGTCGTCCAGCCTCGAGCGCAGGTACTCGATCTCGGACAGCCTCGCGATCTCGTCCTTGCGCGAGTCGGTGTAGTTGATCTCGTCTTCGATCTCTTGCACCACCATGCAGGTGCGCCAGAGCGAGGTCTTCTTCGACTTCAAGATGTCGCCGTAGATGTGGTCGCCCACGTACAGCACGTTCTCGCCGCCGAAGCCGGTCAGCCGTTCGAAGTCGGCCAAGTTGCCCCCCTGGTAGACCTTGCCGCGTTCGAGGCTCTTGGCGTCGCCGAGCGGCGGGGCGTCGGCCGCGGCGGCGTCGAGCTCGACGAAGGGCCGGCCGTCCGAGAAGAAGCCGGGCTTGCCCGACCCGGTGCAGACGAAGTCGAAGTAGTTGCGCCAGGTGGGGTACTCGGCCACGTCGCCGTCGAGCAGGTAGCGCATCACCGAGTCGGTGTAGTCCCACAGCGAGTTGGTGAGCAGGAACAGCTTCTTGCCGCCCGAGCGCAGCTTGTGCAGCGCGGGCCCCAGCTCGGGATCTTTGAAAATGTAGCGGCCCAGGTCCTTCTTCAGCTCGCGCTTCAGCGAGTTGTCGCGGTGGACGGTGTCGATCGCCTCGCGAATCGAGTCGTACAGGCTTCCGTAGTCGAGCTCGGAACCGCGGGCCTCGAGCAAGTCGATCACGTCGGCGTACAGGCAGGCCTCGGGCAGGGCAAACAGGGTGTCGATGTTCGCGTACTGCGGCGACTTCATGTTGATGCGTTCGTTGCGATAGAGCTGGCGGCGCCGGTCGTCGGACAGGGGCTTGCGGCCGTGGAAGGCGCGCCCGACGTGGCCGTACCGGTCCATCTTGATCAGGTTGCCGTTGGCCTTGTCGACCACCAGGCCGCGCATGACGAACTGGTGATCGTACCGGATGTTGCCGATCTCGGCCGGGTAGCCGTAGTGCGCCACCAGCCGGGCGAGCGTCATGTCGAACGAGAGCTGCTCGATGCGCCGCTGGTGGTAGATGGCCAGCGTGTAGTCCATGTCGAAGCCGATGATCTCGACGTGGCCCATGCGCAGGTTGCGGTTGACGAAGATCTGCCGGGACCGCTCGACCTCGCGGCGGTTGTTGGCCAACTGGCGGGTCAGCGCTTCGTCCGCGAGCAACGAGCGTGCCCGGGCCTCGAGCTCGGCACCCGGCAGCGGCTGGGCAGGCGACAGGGTGAGAGGCAAGGGAATTCCATTCATAACAATTGCGTGGCACGCTTCCAATGCCGATGCGACGCCACATTCCCAGGGCGAGCCGAAAACTCGGCGCTGAAGGCCGCGAGACGGAACAGCGGCTGGTGGCGCGTATTTCCGATCTCGAGCTGCGGCTGCAGATGCTCGAGGCGCGCCTGCGTTCGACCGCGGCCGAGACCCACCCGAAGCCCGTGGCGGCGACCGCCCCACCGCAGGCCCAGGCGCGCAAGCCACGCCAGCCCCGGCGGCGGCCCCGGTGTCCCGGCTGCATGCTCGAGCTGCCCGAGGGCAAGCACGGGGACGCTTGCGTCTGGTGCGGGTTTCGCTTCGAGGCGGTGGGTAGGACGTTTCGGTGAAACCTGGTTATCGGCTCACCGGTCGAGTCGAGACCGGCGAGCTCGCAGAGCTGTACCGGGCGGAACGGGGCGACGAGCAGGTCGTCGTGAAGCTGTTTCACGCGCGCACCACCGACGCGGCCTACGCGCGCGAGCTGGCCGAGACGGCGCGGGCGCTCAACTCGGTGCGGACGCCGGGCGTGGTGCGAGTGCTCGAGCTGGGGTTGGCGCACCGCAGGCTGGCGGTCGTCCAGGAAGCGGTCGCCGGGGTGACTCTCGGCCAGGCGATTCAGCGCTTGAACACCCGCGAGGTGGTGCTGCCGGCGCCGCTCGCGCTCACCTGGGTGGTCGAGCTCCTGACGATCATCCAGGCCGCCCACGACGCGGGAGTCGTGCACGGCGCCCTGACGCCGGGCAATGTGCACGTCTCGGACGGCGGGCAGCTCTTCGTCTCGGACTTCGGGGCGCTGCGCGCGCTCGACGCGGTGCCGGCGCTCAAGAAGGCGTTCGGCACCCGGGGCCGCGCCAGCTACCGCGCCGCCGAGGTGGCCCGGGGCGAACCGCCCGGCCCGGCGTCCGACGTGTACTCGGCCGGGGCCATCGCCTACGAGCTGTTGACGCTTCGCGAACCGTCGGCGGGCCGGGCGGCGGCGGTCAGCACCCGGCACGAGGCCCCGGTGCCGCCCTCGAGGCTCGATCGCCGTATCAACTCGCGGCTCGACCCCATC
>JAHFDQ010000371.1 GCA_023248915.1 Archangiaceae bacterium
CTGGCGCCACGGGAACGGCAGGAGCTTCGGGCGCCACGGGTGACGTCGGCCCGAGCGGCGCGACCGGAGACGTCGGTCCGACAGGAGCCACGGGCGACGTCGGCCCGAGCGGCGCCACAGGCGATGTCGGCCCCTCGGGAGCGACCGGAACCGCGGCCGCGACCACCGGCACCATCACCGGCACGGTGACCGACGGCGTCAAGCTGGACGCATTGGCCAACGTCACCGTCACCGCCAAGGATCTGGGCGGGGCGACGGTCGCCACGGGTCCCACCGACTCGGCGGGCCTGTACACCCTCACGGTTCCGTTCGGGACCCTGAGCATGAGCTTCACGAAGGCGCTGTATACCTCGCCCACTCCGGTGACCGTCGGCGCGGTCGCGGGACAGGCGGTCACCATCAACGTGGCGATGACCGAGGCCACCTCGGGCAAGCCAACCGTAACTGTGACCGCAAAGGTTGCGGGCGCGACCGTCGTCGGCGACGTCGGCTACGGAGCGACGGTCGACCTGACTGCCACCGCCACCAGCCCGACCGGCAGCACGCTGACCTACGCCTGGTCGAACCCCTCGACCGCCATTCCGCAGCTCGGCACGGTCGCCGGCACCGGTCTCGCCGGCACGCTGACCATGCCGACGCTGGCCCAGGCGATGGCGGCCCGCGGCGAAGTGGGCAACGACGGCGGCTACGTCTCGGGCTACAAGCCACGTAACCGCTTCGAGATGCTGCCGATCTCGTCCGACATGCGCGCCTCGACGTCGGCCAAGCTGACCGTCACCGATGACCGCGGCCAGTCGACCGCCGTCACCGTGTCGCTCACCGCGGCGCCCATGCTGACGGGCCTGCGCAACGTCGCCGTCGGCACCCGCGTCTATCTGAACAGCGGCCACGACACGAACAACTCCTGGGCCCTCACCGCGGTGCCGACCTCGGGCACTTCGGCCGCGGCGCTCGACAGCGCCACCACCCGGCACCCGTCCTTCGTCGCGGACCTGACCGGCCTGTTCACTCTCAAGGAAGGCGATGCCGGCCTATCGGACGGCGGCTTCACCGTTCTGAACTCGATGGACATCTATGTCGGCGACTGGAGAGGCGTCGTCACCGGCTCGGCGCTCGCCGCGGACGGTGGCATCATTTCCGACGACGTCAAGGTCGACGCGCTCTGCACCGCCTGCCACAACAACACCATCGCGACCAACAACTTCGCCCCGTGGGCCAAGACGCTGCACGCGACCAAGTTCAGCCGCGGCATCGACGGCAAGTATGGCACCTCGTACAGCTCGAGCTGCACCGGCTGCCACACGGTGGGGTACGACCCGGCCATCGTTAACAACGGCTTCGACGACGTCGCCAAGGCGAAGGCCTGGACGATTCCCACGCCGCTGGTCGACACCAACTGGGAAGTGATGGAGTCGACCGCGAACGGCCGCGCGGTGGGCCAGCTGAGCGGCATTCAGTGTGAGAACTGCCACGGCCCCCAGGGCGACGGTTCGGGCAGCATGATCGCCTCGCACACGATGTCCGACCCCTTGGCGGGCGTCGGCAACTTCAAGGCTCCGCGCGTCGGCTACTCGGCCGAAGTTTGCGCCACGTGCCACGCCTCGGGCTCGAGCCACCACCAGTACTCGCAGTGGAACACCGTCAACCCGCAAGCGGGCTTCAACTTCGGCTTCGGGCACTCCAACCCCGCAACCGCGAACCGCGGCGCGAGCGCCACCGGCATGGCGACGAAGTGCGGCCGCTGCCACAGCGCCCAGGGCTTCCCGAAGTACATCTCGCTGTTGAAGGCGGGCTGGTATGGCAGCATCGCCGACGGCCTCAACCCGGTCACCTCGCCCAGGGACCCCATTCTCGACCAGGTGACTTCCGCCAACGTCGAACCCATCACCTGCACCGCCTGCCACGACCCGCACGATGCCACCAACGAGAACCACCTCCGCGTCTACGGCAACTCACCGAAGCTGCCGGGCGGCTTCGCCGGCTACGGCATGGGCAAGGGCGCGCTCTGCATCACCTGCCACAACACTCGCAACGGCATCCAGGGCCAGACCTACGACTTCACCTTCGGCAACTATCGCGAGCTGACGGCCGGTAAGTGCAGGGTGTGGCCGCAGAGCGGCAAGGTGGTGCTGGCCGACGGCGGCGTCGACGCCCTCGACACGGACTGCCAGCCGGCTCAGGACACGCCGACGGCCACCTACCTGCACGCCGACGACGAGACCTGGAACGGCGGCGCGCCGCGCGAGTACAGCTACCCGCACGATGGGCCGCAGGGCGACGTCTTCACCGGCAACAACGCCTACTTCATGGGCGCCAACCTGCCGATGATTTCGAAGCACGCCGCGGTCGAGGACACCTGCGTTGGCTGCCACATGGCGCTCAACCCGTCGACCCACCTGTCGCACGGGGTTCCGAAGGCCAACGGGCACGAGTTCCGCGTCCTCGACAGCAACCAGGCGGACCTCTGCGCGAACTGCCACAGCGCCAGCGTCAACGGCGAGGGCATTCAGGCGGCGGTCGAGGCTCAGCTCGACGACCTGTCGAACAAGATGGTCGCCGCCCTCAAGGCGAAGATCATCGCCGCCGGCACCATCAACGTTCCGGTCGGTTCTGGCTCGTCGGCCACCAAGGCCACCATCGACCTCAGCACGAATCCGCTGGTGTCGGTGGTTCAGTCCGAGACCAGCTTCATCCTCACCTTCACCAACAACGTCCCGGGCAACACCGCCACCAACAAGAAGCTGATCACCAAGGGCCTGGCGGACATCCGCGACGACGCCGCCACGCCGACGCCGCTGTTCCTGCCGAGCAGCAACCTCAACAAGGCGGTGTGGAACTGGACGCTGCTCGACTTCGACCAGAGCAAGGGCCTGCACAACCCGACGTTCGCGACCAGCGTGCTGAACGCCACGCTGGCCCAGGACCTGGCGCTCTAGCTCGAGCTAGACGTTGATTCGCTTGCCCTCCCCGCCCAAGTGGCGGGGAGGGTTTTTCTTGGGCGCACCCGGCCGCGAGAAAGGTCGCCAGGCGACGGCGGCGACAGCCAGGGCGAGCGCCAGGGCCCAGTCGTGGGGTTTGAGCGGCACCACCTGCAGCGTCCGGGCGATGGGCGGCACCCCGAGGAAGACCGGCAGGCTCGCCGCGACCACGCCCCACGGCACCCAGAAGCGCGCGGACCTTGGGAAGGGCACCTGGCGGAAGGTCCGGTCGAGCACGCGCTCGGTGAAGACGAGCAGCAGGCCCCCGGCGACGATGACCACCACGCCGACGCTCCGGGCGTAGACCACGCCACTCGCCAGGTGGGTCCAGTACAGGCCGACGGCAGCGGCGGCGAGCAGCCCGCCCGAGACCGCCGACCGCGCCACCTGCCCGGCGGCGAGCAACGGCGCCCGGGGGTCGCGGGGCGGCCGCCGCATGGCGTCCGGGTCTTCGGGTTCGGCATCGAAGACGAGCGCCGAGATGGGGTGCACCACCAGCTCGAGCCAGACCAGGTGCACTGGCAGGAGCAAGAGCGGCAGCCCGAGCAGCGGCACCACCAGCGCCGCCCCCACGACGGGGACGTGGAAGGCGATGAGGTACCCGAACGCCTTCTGGATGTTGGACAGGATGTGCCGGCCCTCGCGGATGGTGGCGGTGAGCGCCGCAAAGCTGTCGTCCACCAGCACCAGGTCGGACGCGGCGCGCGCCACCGCGGTGCCGCGCACGCCCAAGGAGACGCCGATGTCGGCGCGCCGCAAGGCCGGGGCGTCGTTGATGCCGTCGCCCGTCATCGCCACCGTCTCGCCCGCGCGCTGCAGCGCCACGACGATGGCGTGTTTCTGCTCGGGCCTGATGCGCGCGAAGATGGCCGAGCTCTGCACACGCGCAAGGAACGCCTCGGGGGCGAGCCCGTCGAGCTCGTCGCCGCGGACGATGGCCGAGTCGCCGTGCGGAATGCCGGCTGCCTCGGCGATGGCGTGGGCGGTGAGCAGGTGGTCGCCGGTGACCAGCTTCAGGCGGATCCCGGCCTCGGTGCAGCTTCGCACCGCCGCCGGCACCTCGGGGCGCAAGGGGTCGCGAAAACCCACCAGGCCGAGCAGCGTCAGCCCGCGCTCGTCCTCTGGCCGGCGCCCGGTGAAGGCTTCTGCCCAGCGCTCGGCCACGGCGAGCACTCGCATTCCGCGCGCGGCGAGGCTGGCGTTGGCGCTTTCCGCGGCCTGGCGCTCGGCCGCGTCCGCTCGGCAGTGTTCGAGCACGCCCTCCAGCGCCCCCTTGGCCACGACGCGGATGGGCGGCCGGTTTCCAGGCCCTTCGCGCTCCCAGACGTGGGACATGTGCTTCCCGGCCAGGTCGAAGTCGTAGTCCTTGGCCAACCGGAAGCGCCGGTGCAGCGTCGCCGGGTCGAGGCCGCGCTCCTCGCAGGCCACGACCAGGGCGCGTTCCATCGTGTCGCGCGGGTCGGGCTCGCACGCGAAGAAGGCCGCCTCGAGCAGCTCGGTTTCGCCGAGCCCGTCTCGCAGTGGCCGGCAAGCGTCGAGCGCGAAGCTGCCGGCGGTGAGTGTGCCCGTCTTGTCCATGCAGATGACGGTGGTCGAGCCCAGCGTCTCGACCGCGGCGAGGCGCCGCACCAGCGCCCCCTGCTTCGCCAGTCGGAAGGCGCCGAGAGAAAGGAACAGCGAGTAGACGAGGGGGAACTCCTCCGGCATGGCGGCGATGGACAGGCTCACCGCGGAAAGGAGCGCGGCCAGCAGCCCCTGCCCTCGCGAGAGCCCGAGCAGGAACACCGCGACCGCCACCAGAGAGGCGAGCCCGAAGAGGGCCCGAATCAGCCGCCGGGTGCGGCGCTGCAACGGCGTGGGTTCCGCGCGGACGCCGGCCATCTTCCCGAACTCGGTCGCCGCCCCGGTGGCCGTCACCTCGCCCAAGCCGCTCCCGGCCAGCACCAGCGAACCGGCGAACAGGCGCGCAGAGGCGGGCGTTGCGCTGGGGCCTCCGAGATTGGCTTCCTTGGGCTGGGGTTCGGACTCGCCGGTGAGCTGAGACTCGTCCACCGCCAGGTTGCTGCCCGCTCGGAGAGTACCGTCGGCGTGCAGCACGTCGCCTTCCACGAGCACCATCAGGTCTCCCGGCACCAGGCTCTCGGTCGCCACCTCGAGCTCGACCCCGCCGCGCACCACCCGGGCCCTGGGCGCCACGGCCGCCGACAACTTCTTCAGGGCCCGGCGCGACCGCGACTCGAGCAGCACGTCCACGCCGAGTACCGGCACCAGCGCCAAGAGGAGGATGAGGCCGTCCTTCCGATCGCCCAGCGCCAGGTACACGGTCGCCGCGGCCGCCAGCATCAGCGCCATGGGGTCGGCGAGGGTGCGCACCGCCTCGCGCAGCGCCGCCCAGCGGTCGGCAGCCACCAGGCGGTTGGGGCCGTGCACGCGCAACCTGCGCGCCGCTTCCTCGAGCGTCAGGCCGGTCGGGCGGAACGGCGCGGAAGGGGGCTCAGGCATCGGGCGGCTCCTGACGTCATCGGTAAGGCGCCGTCGCGAGCCTGCAACCGAGCGGCACCACCCGGTGTCGGGGAACGTACAAGCCGCAGCGACCACCCTGCCGGATGGGGCCGTCAGGGGTTCGCGCGAGCGCACCGTCCGCGCCGGTTCGGCGTGGTTGCTCCCCGACGGTTTCGAGGCGCGACGGCCTCTCTCGCGGCGAACGGACGAACTGTCCTAGGCTGGAACCGCAGTCGGGATGGAGGGCGACCTTGGGTGAGACCGAGAAGGTGCGCTTCGCGAGGGCCCGGGCCGAGCTGAAGGAAGACCTCGAGCTCTACCGGCTGCTCAACGCTTACGAGGACCCTGGCCCGCTCGAGGAGCTCGACGGCTTGGCGCGCATGGCGCTCGCAGCGGTGGCCGACAGCGCAGCAGAGTACCTGAAGGCCGGCGCCGCGGCGGGGTACTCCGAGGAAGAGGCCAACCCCGTCCCGGGGGCGGTTTCCGGTTCGCCAAACGCCGCCGACTTGCTCGTTCCCGCCACGCCCGAGCCGGCTCTTCGCCCGCCGCGCCCCGCTTCACCCCCCGCGACCGGCAGCATGAGCACCGAAGACCTGATGCGCCTCGTCGAAGCAGACGCCGACCTGTCCAAGAAATCTTGAAAAGGCGTCGCAAGATCGCGCCGCCGGTGCCGCGATCGCCGAAGAAGCTCGCCGATCCTATCCAGCACCGACTGGGTTCTCGGCCGGGCCGGTCACCCAGTCACCCAGTCACCCAGGGCGATCGCATCTAATTCGCGGCCGCGCCCCGTGATTCCGATCGCTTGGCTCTGCTCGACGCGCTCGCGGGGAAGGGCCGGGGGAAGCTGGCGAAGGCCGCTAGGAACAAGTTGGCGC